>JASLBT010000404.1 GCA_030146445.1 Segetibacter sp.
AAAAATACTTACTAAACAACAATGGTAATTATCGACCGTATAGCTAATTAATTAATAAGAAATAGAATCACGCTGCCAACACTAAACATTATGCAGAAGAATTCGGGTTATTTTTATTTGATTATTTAATCGCCATAAACAACAATATGAAAAACCCTGTTTTTAATCCGGTGCATTTTGCCATGACTTGCAACAAAAAGCCGCTGTGTCTTTTCATCAGAAAGGAGTTGATCCATAAATTGAATTATCTGCCGCTGTTCCATCGCAGGGATATTCCCTCTTACAACTGCCTCATTGATAAACCCCGCCAAAATGGATGGGTATGACATATTCGTTATTTCGGTATTAGCAAACAATTCGCAACTAATAATCCTGTTTTTAGTTATTGCAATAAACCCGGCAAACAAGCTGTCGCTTTGCTTATATTTATTATTAAAAAACCGTAAATACGAACTGTCTGCAATCGACTTGCCAGCATATAATTCCAAATACGGCCAGGCTTCTGAACTTTTCTGCTTTCCTGCATATTGCCGTTGTATCTCCTTCCAAATTTCCGATTGCCGGCCGTTTATATCCATCACTTTTTTCAGCGAGATATCAGCGGTTCCTTTATGCTTAAACGTCTTTGCCTTGTCGTCCCACCTTCCTTTCTCAACACAAAATACATCTACGTAATTAATGCCTTTGCCCGGCGGTATTACGGTAGTCTCACCGATCATCCTGTCCTGCTTGCCACCCGACAAAAGTTCTCCGCTATTTAGCAGGATGTTGTCCTTTGAATTATTGATGATCTCCAGGGTGTTCACCGATGCACCCCGCTTATCTTGTACCTCCCGGATTTTCACTTTCCCTTTTTCAATCGCTTCAGGTAAGGATATCAACCTTCCCGTTCCGTCCTGAACTACCGGGCTTCCACCTGGCGACTTAAAACGGATTGGAATGAGCTGTAGGTTTTTATACGTCCATACCGAATCATATTGCACCCATACGGTTTCGTAAGTCAATTGCCCACATACTACATGCCGCAAACAGACAGCGAACAACAGCAGCAATAAGCGGGGTCTTTCATGTACCTAAAAATAAGGCAGCCATTTGGGAGTACAAAGTTTCGGTTTGTCCAGGTTACCTATACCTCGTGGTAATTGCTTCATTCCCTTCAGCGCTGCCGGCCTCACAGCTACCCACGGCTGATCACCTCAATTAGCCCATCCCTTTCGTCTTCTGTTTTATATTTGCAGTATGACCGAAACTCAAGTAAGGGTACGCTTTGCGCCGTCTCCAACCGGCGGACTGCACCTCGGCGGTGTACGTACCGTATTGTACAACTACCTTTTTGCCAAACAACATGGCGGCAAATTCATTTTGCGTATAGAAGATACCGATCAAAGCCGGTTTGTACCGGGTGCCGAAGAATACATCCAGGACTGCCTGCAATGGTGTGGATTGCAGCCGGATGAAAGCCCGCTGCATGGAGGCCCATATGCACCATACCGCCAAAGTGAAAGAAAGGACCTTTACCGCCAGTTTGCACTACAGCTTATTGAACAGAAGAATGCTTACTATGCTTTTGATACCCCGGAAGAACTTGATGCTATGCGGCAGGCGTTTAAAACAGATGTGAACCCGTCGCCCACATACAACCACGACACGCGATTGAAGATGCGCAATTCTGAAACGTTACCGGCTGACGAGGTCGAGCATTTGATCAGCACGGGTACCCCGTATGTGATCCGGATAAAGATGCCGCCGGATGAAACCGTTACGTTCACAGATATGATCCGCGGCGAAGTAAGCTTTCATTCTTCCCTTGTCGACGACAAAGTTTTGCTTAAGGCCGACGGCATGCCCACTTATCATCTTGCGGTCGTCGCAGACGATTACGCAATGAAGATCACGCACGCTTTTCGCGGAGAAGAATGGCTGCCCAGCGCACCTGTACACATCCTGATTTGGAGATACCTTGGCTGGATTGAGCATATGCCAAAGTGGGCCCATCTTCCACTTATACTTAAGCCCGACGGCCACGGAAAGTTAAGCAAGAGAGACGGTGACCGCCTGGGCTTCCCTGTGTACGCAATGAACTGGCATGATCCCAAGACAAATGACTTAACAACCGGTTTTCGCGAACTGGGATTTTTGCCGGAAGCCTTCATCAACCTGCTGGCCGTGCTCGGCTGGAACGATGGTTCCGAACAGGAACTGTTCTCCATGGATGAGCTTATTCAAAAATTTTCCATGGAAAAGGTTCATAAAGGCGGCGCTAAATTTAACTACGAAAAAGCAAGGTGGTTCAATCACGAATGGATAAAACGCCTGCCCTCACCTTACCTCGCCAATAGGGTTAAAGCCGACTTTCAAAAGAACGGGATAAATGTGACCGACGACGAAATGCTGGTTAAGGTCCTGGATATGATCAAAGACCGGTGCACCCTGTTGACCGATTTTTACGAACATGGCGCTTTCTTCTTTAAAGCACCGCTCACCCATGATGTGGCATCTGTTAAACCAAAATGGACCAACGACAAATCGATTTTCTTTGACATCCTTGCCGAAAAATTGATGTTGCTCGAGGAGTGGAACGCTGCCAATATCGAAACCTTGTTCAAAGAGACCGCAACTGAAAAGGGCATCAAAATGGGTGAGCTGCAGCTGCCTTTTAGGATCATGCTCGTGGGCGGTAAATTTGGGCCCGGAGTTTTCGACATTGCAGCAACCATCGGAAAGGCCGAAACCATTCAAAGAATTACGTACGCCTTACCGCTATTTTAAAACCTGTTGCACTTATTTATCGGCTATACCAATTAAGTGCAGCCTTTTTTTAATGAGATTTGCCACCATTGCCCATCCGCACAGTACACTTGTAGTGAGACCAAAGTTTCACTACTTTGGCTATTGGGCGATGAACAATGCACGACGTTTACGTAAGCATCAGGCTAGTTTCGGTGAAACAAGAATGCCGCACAAGTGAGTGACACCCGTCCGACTGCGCAGCGGGCGGGCAACGATGTTGAAAAGAACTTCGGATGCCGGTCCCCAAAAAATTTTCTGTCAACGATCTTGATCCCACATCTGCCATCCACTTTCTTTTATCGCTACATTTCAGTATGCTATGACTGCTTTCAACGCCTGGCTTCAACAACACAAGATCATACTGTTTGTGGCCCTGCTAAAGTTTGTGCTGCCGTATTTACTTCAGCACCCCATGTACGAATTGCATCGCGACGAGTACCTATACCTTGCCGAAGGAAAACACCTTGCATGGGGATATATGGAAGTTCCACCCCTGCTCTCACTATTTGCTGCAATCACTCAACTGCTGGGTAACGGATTTTTCTGGGTAAAGTTCTGGCCTTCACTTTTCGGAGCACTCAACGTTTTTGTCGTCGGCAAAATGGTGCAGGAAATGGGAGGTCATAGGTTTGCGCAATTCCTCGCATGTATGTGTATGATCACCGGCGCTTACCTGCGCGTGCACTTCCTGTTCCAGCCTAATTTCCTGGAGATCTTTTTCTGGAGTTTTGCCGCTTTGCTAATGGTTAGGTTAACCAAATATAACAGGCCAAAATACCTTTATCAACTCGCCGTATGCCTTGCTTTAAGCTGGAACGCAAAGTACTCCGTCGTGTTTTTCATTATAGCTGTTTTTGGAGGTTTCCTTTTAACGCCGCAGCGTAAATATCTCACCGGTAAACACCTTTACCTTGCTGCATTGCTTTTCGTTGCGTTGATTGCCCCCAACTTATTCTGGCAATACCAGCACAATTGGCCTGTGCTACATCACATGCAGGAATTGCGAGAAACGCAATTACAATACGTAGAATCATTCGATTTTTTAAAAAACCAGTTCCTGATGCACCTGCCTTGCGTTTTCGTATGGCTCGGCGGACTTTGCTGGCTGTTCACTAAAAGAGGCAGCAGGTTCGCTATTATTGGCTACACGTATCTCCTAGTGGTTTTATTACTTACTGTCACCAATGGCAAGGACTACTATACCCTCGGCGCCTACCCGATGTTGTTTGCAGCAGGAGGAGTTTGGTTCGAGGCGGTAACAAAAGGAGCACTACTGCTAAGGTATGCTGCCGTACTTACCACTTTGGTCATTTTTGCTGCCATCATCCCTGTAGCACTACCGGTATGGAAACCCGAACAACTGGCGGCCTATTATCGTAAAACCGGCCTCGACAGGTCTGGAGTGTTAAAGTGGGAGGACCTTGAAGAGCACCCGCTGCCGCAGGATTTTGCAGACATGCTCAGCTGGAAGGAACTGAGCGATAAGATGACTGCCGCTTTCGAATCTTTACCAGGAGAGGAACAGCATAAAACACTTGTGTATTGCCGCAACTATGCCCAGGCAGGCGCAGCAACCTATTTTGGAAACAAACTGCCACAGGTGCATAGCGACAATGCAAGCTTTCTATTTTGGATGCCTGACCAATACGAGGTAAACAATCTTTTGTTTGTGGGCCGCGATCTGCCTCCACCCGGCGACGTCGTATTTGAACAATTTGAATCTTACCAGGTAACAGACA
This sequence comes from Segetibacter sp., assembly GCA_030146445.1. Classification (GTDB taxonomy): domain Bacteria; phylum Bacteroidota; class Bacteroidia; order Chitinophagales; family Chitinophagaceae; genus Segetibacter. The sequence goes on from JASLBT010000404.1 coordinate 4,530, forward strand.
GCATCACCAACCCCCTCGCCAGGGAGTTTGGCGTTAAGATCATCCTGTTTCGCAACGGGAACGACACAGTGAACGAGCTTATTGAAAAGAGCATAAAAGAAAAAAAAGCGGTATTCAGCCGTTAGCGTGTTCCAGGCTTCGATAAGTACGCGAGCGCAAAGGGTTCAGGGGTATATTACTCCGGATGCTCGTTTATACACATGAGCGGTACCTGGCTATGGAACGCAAGTTCTTTGGTGTGGTTGTGCCGGAAGATGTTTTCAAAGAACCCATGTTTCTTTTGGATGACAATAATCATATCCACCTGGTGTTCGCCGGCAAACTTGGTAGTGGCCTCCCAAAAGCTTTTGTAATCAACATGGTGGTATTCGGGCTCGTACGCACTAAGGGAGTCCCGTAGCGCAAGGTTCTCTGGCGCATTCCGGCTATGGTCGATGTTTAAAACGTGCAATCGCGCACCGGTCTCATCAAGCACTTTCTTTATGAACCGTACGGGACTCGAATGGTCAACCTGGTTGCTGTCCAAAACCAGTAATATCGTTTGTATGGGACGATAACGGGCTTGCGGCGGAACAATGATCACCGGAACCTCGCTGTGCTCCGCGACACTTATGGTATTGCTGCCGATCAATACATCCAGGCCGCTGCCTCCGGTAATTCCCATTATAATCACCTCTGCTCCTGTTTCCTGGCACGCCTCCTCTATATTGCCGGCAAGAATTGCAAATGCTGAACGGGTCTCTACTGACAACCCTGAAGGAGCAGCAGCCAACAATTCCCTTCTCAAAGTTTCCAGGCTCTCCACACTGTTTTTTTTCACTTCTTCGAAGTCAAACAATAGCACAACCGGCAGCGTTGGATCGGCGGTGTATGGTGCCTGGTAGGCATTATAAAGGATGACTTTGTTAACAGAAAGCTGCCCGGCAAATTCAATCGCATAATGGCTTGCATTTCGGGCGGTTTCGGAAAAATCTGTTGGAACAAGGATAGCGTTCATAGCACCGGAGTTTATATTAATCATTCTGTCTCGTGCTCAGCATTAAATTACAAGACAAATGTTTTTAAGGCTTTTTTGGGACGAGCATTTTCCTGGATCCCGGCTTTCGTTGTGTCACTCACTTGTACACCGGAATCCTTTGGCAGCGGGGTTTTCAGCGTTGGAATTATGAACCTGGTTCTGAAGATAACATATGTTGTTGAAGCAGCAAGAAGCTTTTATCAGGTCCGGGTAAACACGCTTCGACTATGTAGAAAATTGTTGCCATTATGCAGCATTTCAAAGATTAATTTGTCTACTTTTAGGGAGTACCAGATTCAACCCCTGAATGACAGAAGAATTTATTATTGCTGGTTGTTTACAGAACAATCCTTCAGCACAAAGAGAGCTGTACAATCGTTTCAGTCCTAAAATGCTGGCGGTTTGTTATCGGTATGCGCAGAACCGTGAGGATGCTGAAGATATGTTGCAGGAAGCTTTTATAAAGGTGTTTACTCAGATGCATACTTTTCAGAATAAAGGAGCATTTGAAGGTTGGGTAAGAAGGATCATCGTTCACACCTGCATCAATTTTCTAAAGAAGCACAAAAAGTTCAACGACAGCGTTGACCTTGCACATGCGGGAACATTGCAGATCAGGGAGGAAACAATCCCTTCGATGATGCAGGCAAAGCAGGTAACGGAATGTATAAGGATGTTGCCGGTTGGTTACCGTACGGTACTAAACTTGTATGCGATTGAAGGTTACAGCCACCGGGAAATATCGGAGATGCTTGATATCGAAGAAAGCACAAGCAGGAGTCAGTATACCCGCGCAAGGGCCATGCTGGAAACTGTACTAATTAAGAAAAATATACTTGAGAAACCAAAGGCGCAGTTCACCTGGCTCGCTGGTTTAAAAAGGTGACCAAAAGTAATGTGTAGATGGAAGATAATTTTTACAATGATGGCTTCGAAGAATTTCTGCAGCAGCAGGTAAAGGACAGCAGGATGTATCCGTCGGATGGGCTTTGGAGAAAGATCTACAGAGAAGTTCACGGTGATACCTATTGGCCTGGCCTAACCATTGCAGCATTCGGCTTTTTGGCAGCTATTGTTGCGATCAGCTTTTATTTTTCTCCATTTCCTGGCATTGATGAAAAAAACTTAGCGGTAAAATCCATCCCCACTTCAAAAGCAGGAAAGTCTTTCACTAACCCGGGAGAACTGGTTGCTGCAGCTCCACGCAAAGATCACCGGCAACACCAAACGATTCCATTTGTCGGAGACGATAACGATGCCGATCCTGAACTTGCCGACGCGGTAGTCCGTAAGATGGTCTCTTCCCCTACCATCGTTGTATCACAGCAGGAACCCGTGGTTTTTACAAATGAGAAAATCGCTATTGAAAGTACCCCGGCGCGATTGATCCATTTACACCCCCTTGCACCAGTAATCAATATCGCCTCCCCAAAATATTTGCATGCGAAACCTGCGTTTGCAGAAGTTGTTCCCGGGGGCCAAAACGGGGCAAATGCCTCTTCCAGGCAACTACATGCTAATGCACCGGCTGTAGTGTCCGATGCAATCACTAAAGCTGAACCGGATGGCGAACAGCCAAATACCTCTTTCCAGGACGATTACTTAAGCCGGCCTGCCCAGGATATCAGTGCACCCTCTCTTGAAAAAAGAAAAGGGCTGAAAGGCAAAATGGGCTATACGGTGTACATCACTCCTTCAAACAGCTATCGTAAACTGATCGAAAACAACATCCTCCAAACACCGGGAAAACCGGGGCCGGTTGCCCTGTACAACCTTGTTGACATCAACCAGGTCGTCAGGCATAAACCAGGAACCGGGATCGAAGCGGGAGTAAACTTCACGTACAACATTACTGACAAGCTCCAGGCAACTGCCGGTTTCCAGTTTAACATCCGTCAATATTCAATGGAGGCGTATATGGCCACGACAGAAGTGGCAACAATTGGTTTGATAAACCGTTCAGGCGGAATTGACTCAGTAGGCTCTTACGCGGTATATCGAAACTCTAATGGCTACAAGCCGACAGAATTGGTAAACCGGTATTACCAGGTGTCAATGCCGGTGGGCTTGCAATGGCAGGTGCTTGGCAACCGCAACGTACAACTGCATGTTGCCGCAACGGTTCAACCCACGTACTTCTTAAACCGAAACACTTACCTTATCTCAACGGATTATCAAAACTATACGCAAAATCGCGACATAGTCCGACCCTGGAATATTAACGCCGGCCTTGAAACATTCATCTCATTGAAAAGTGGTGACTTCAGGTGGCAACTTGGCCCACAAGTACGCTATCAAAACCTTCCTACGTTTATCAAAGCTTACCCTATTCGCGAGTATCTCGTTGATTACGGCGTTAAGCTTGGCGTTTCCACAACCATCAAATAATTGTTCAGTTAATGCTTTCTGCTACAGGCTGCACATGCAGCCTGTATTTTTTTAAGGCTGGCCGTTTGCGTATTTTTGAGAAATGAAAAACTTTCTAAGCCTTCTGGTAATGATGTCATTATTAGGATGCAGGCAAAAGCCAACTGATCAAAAAGCGGAAACCACCAGGGACTCAATATCCTTTTTCCAGGTGGGCGACTACATCCGGTCCGAGATAAACGAAGTTAATAAAACCCCATACTTTATTTACAAGATTGAAAAGCGGGATGGAAGGTTCGACTCTTCTGCGATCAATAACGAGATTTTCAACCAGCTGTCCAAAGCGTTCTTGCAAAACGATATTAATGATCCTGCATTAAAATCAAACTACACCGAAAACGTTTTTCATGATCAAACAACTAAAAGCTACACACTCAACTATACCACCAGCAACAAGGAACTGCCGGTACAAAGTGTCGACGTATTATTGAACGAGGACGCCCAAACAGTAAAAAGAATATTCATAAGAAAGTTGTACAACTATCGCGACAGCTCCGTTATTGAACAGCTAAGCTGGAGGCCACGGCAGCGTTTCCAGGTGAACCGGCTGGTTCGATTAAATGACAATACGGAGTCAGAAAAAGAACTTATTGTGGTTTGGAATAATAAGGAGTAAAGAAAATGACAGCACAGGAATTTCAACACATAGCACATACGATCCCTCACCAACCCGGTATCTATAAATACTTTGATGCACACAACGAACTTCTTTACGTAGGCAAGGCAAAAGATCTTAGAAAAAGGACAGCTTCCTACTTTACCAAAACATTTACCAACTATAAGACCCATGAACTCGTTCAAAGAATTCATCGTGTCGAATTTACCATCGTAGGTAGTGAACAGGACGCCTTCTTCCTGGAGAATTCACTTATAAAACAGTTCCAGCCGAAGTATAATATCGATCTAAAGGACGACAAAAGCTTTCCCTATATTGTCATCAAGAAAGAACCCTTTCCACGTGTCTTTTTAACCCGGCGAAAATTAAATGATGGCTCTGAATATCTCGGCCCTTTTACGTCGGTGGCAAAAGTTCGTGAACTACTAACTTTCATCAAGCAAAACGTTGCCCTCCGAACCTGCAAACTTAACCTTACGAAACAAAATATAGAGAAAGGAAAGTTCAAGGTTTGCCTTGAGTACCATTTGGGGAATTGCAAGGGTCCATGCGAGAACAAGCAGAGTGACAGCGACTATGATCTGGCACTGCAACAAATACGCAACATACTCAAGGGAAACATTTCTCCCGTTATCCAGCACTTTAAAAAAGAAATGGCTGCTTGTGCGATGGAAATGAAGTTCGAAAAAGCGGAAATGATCAGGAAAAAGATCGAACACCTCGAAAATTATCAGTCAAAGTCGATCATTGTCAGCAAACACCTAAACAGCGTGGATGTATTCTCTATCCTCAAGGATGGCAATGTAGCCTACGTGAACTACCTAATGGTACAAAATGGAACCATTGTTCAAACACACACTGTAAAGTTCGAAACAAAATTGGAAGAAACAGAGGAAGAGGTGCTTCCGATAGCGATCAATCACCTGCGGCAAACTTTGAACAGTTCCGCCACCGAAGTTATTGTTCCATTTCAGATCGACTTCCCCGTTGAAGGAGTAGTGCTTACGGTTCCAAAAGGTGGAGACAAAAGAAAGTTGCTGGAACTCTCCGTTAAAAACGTCGAATACTTCAAAGAGGAAATTCGAAAGAAGAAAATGCTGCAGCTGGAAGGCAAGTCAGATGTTCAAAAAAAGGAAATATTGCTCAAATTACAAGACGACCTTCAGCTGCAGGAAGTACCTGTCCACATTGAGTGCTTCGATAATTCCAATTTCCAGGGAAGTTATCCTGTGAGTGCAATGGTGTGTTTCAGAGACGGACTTCCTAGTAAAAACGACTACAGGCACTACAATGTAAAGACCGTTACAGGAATTAACGACTTTGCAACAATGCGCGAAGTGGTTTTAAGGAGATACAGTAGGTTGCTTAATGAAAATAAGTCTTTACCGCAATTAGTTGTAATCGATGGGGGAAAGGGGCAGCTGAGTGCTGCATTGGAAGGTGTAATCGAATTAGGGCTTACAGGACGAATGACGGTCGTCGGCCTGGCCAAAAGTGAAGAGGAAATTTTTTTCCCCGGCGACCAGGAATCCATAAAACTTCCATGGGATAGTGATAGCCTTAAGCTCATTCGGCGGATCAGGGACGAAGTGCATAGGTTTGGTATAAACTTTCACCGGCATAAACGCAGTAAAGGAACCTTCAAAAACGAATTACAGGAAATAACCGGCATTGGTAAAAATACGGCCGATACACTACTAAAGGAGTTTAAATCGGTAAAGAATATACGGGCAAAAACAGTGGACGAACTTTCGGGAGTTATAGGAAAAGCAAAAGCTGAGTTGGTACACCGCCACTTCAATGAAACAGAAAGGTCGACCTTGTAGCACTGTGAGTAGAATTACATTCTGGCCTAAGTACAGTGTGAATCATGGGAATAGTATAAAAAAGAAAGGGGCCCGGATGAAGATCCAGCCCCGTTTTTAAAATCCAATATCCTATGAAAAACCGTGTCAAAGATAGGTAAACTTCACAATAATGCAATGTTGCGAATTTATTTTTTTGAGCTCAGCGGCATAGCAGCCAGATAACATTACCAACGTAGATATACTTGCTAACCTGAAGATTTACAGCATAAAAAAAGAGCTTTTCTCAAAGCTCTTTTTTGTTAAACAGGTAAGTTTAATTAGTGTGACCAAAGGTCCTGCTCGTAATTAAATATTTTTTCTTTGATGTTCTCGCCTTCAAGCAACCTGAACAACGGATCTTTCACAAACGATTTCAGACTTAGATCAAAGGGATTATCAATAGTTGATTTAGTGATATAACTCGAAAAGAACCTGCTTTCGAACAACTCTTCCCAACTCATCCGGCCGGCGAAGTTCTTGCCATTATAAACCTCGTACCTGGAAAGCGTAGGACGCAAATCAGGGTAGTATGCCCAGAAAAGGGTTCTATCACCGATTGGAATACCAGTAGATGTATACTGTGTCATTACAGGTGCAATACCTAGGATTCTTACAAACATTCTTGAGGACTCTTTATCAAAGATCCACTCTTCCTTGAGTCGGAAACGATAGATCGAGTCTGGTTCAATCATCCGCTGACGAACTTCATACTTGATTACTTCACCACTGTTGATATCGGTTACCGGTAAGGTGTCATTTCCACCTGTAATAATGCCTGCAACCTGCTCCTTCGTCATCGGGGTGGTAAAACGATCATCTTCGCCGCTAAACGCAGTAACATTACCAGCCTGGATGGCATCAAACAGTATTGAAATGAAGCGCTGGTTACCATTGTCTTCGTTCGCCGCATACCTAAATGGAAGGTTCATCTTCTCCCGCGTATCGATTTCACGCCATACACGCTGCTTGTAAACCGCGTCGTCTTCACGAATGTGCTCATATGCCAGCGGTGTTCTGTCTTTGATCAGCTGACCCTCAATCGCATTATCCAGGCGTAAAGATGGGGCAACTGAGTCGCCAATGCCACTGCTTCCGCCTTTGATTACTTCGATAGGGAGGTTCTGGTTATAGCTTGGCTGTTCAGTTGGGGTAGCAGAACTACCGTAACCACCGGTTCCATACCCGCTACCTCCGGCAGCACCACCAGCAGGTGTTGTTGTTGTAGGCTTAGGCTTTGTGGTATCACGCCTCGCGGGAGTCGTGTAACCGCCGCCGTAACCTGAATTGCCATAACCGCTGTTGCCGTAACCACTTTGCGGCCGGCTTGTAGATTGCCGGGTGCCCCTCGGTCTGGGCTTCGTTTGTGCATTAACATCCGCCGCAACAAGAATTACGAGCGAAGCGATAACACAGCTTTTTAACCAATTTGTTTTCATAACTACAGCGTTTATTAATATAAGTTGAAAGCCATTGTTGGTAACTGCCTGGTATCCCCTCCAGGTCCCCTGGCCCTTATCTCGTCTATTACAATAGTTGATCCGGGACGTGATCTTTCCAAAATCCTCTTCGACTCACCGTTAAAATAAGCTCCCGCATTTTGCGATATGCCCGGTGCTTCCAGGAAGTTAGCTCCGGTAGCATAAAGTGTAAAACCTACGATATCGAATTTTACCCCTTCAAATACAAAGTCTTTCAAATCAGCGCGCACACCTTGTTGTGCTTTCAACGAGTTCGCCGGAATTCTGCCTCCTGTGCTGGCACCAATCATTGCTACGGGATCCGGAACACGCTTTACGCGGAACTCAAAGGGGGTTGTCTTCCCTTCAACCGTAACGCTGATCGTCGCTTTACCAGGCGAACTCACTGTGGCGATATATTTACCACCGCCCTTAGCGGTAAGGCTCCCATTATCAATTCGTGCACTTGTCTTTTCAGCGCCTGCGGTTCCGCCGGTGATGGTCAGTGGATTTGCCAAACCGATGTACAATACTTTTACAGCGTCAGCACTTACACTTGCACCTGTCGGAGAACCAACCGTATATTCCACTTTCTTCGAGATAGTAGAAGTTGTACCATCCGGCTTAATGAAAGAGATGTTTACATTTTTGGTATATGTACCAGGACCGCCGACAGTAGTTTTATACTCTGCAACGCCCTCGGTATTTAAACTAACTCCTGCGCCATCTATAGAGATATTTGGTTTCGCAGCTTTGCTGAAAGCACCAACACCTGCAGTAATCACCAGTTCCTGGCCCGGCATCAGGTATTGAGAGTTGGTGCCCGCAAAAGCCTGGAACTCGTTATAAACCACTTCTACTTCACCTACTTTACGATGGCAAAAATCAACAACCTGCGCTTCACTGTTTTTTACGTCATTCTGAAACTTGCTCAGCATGGTTATGGCTGCAATGGTCGGTGTCATTCTAAAGTAAGCAGCCTCCCAGCCTTTATTCCCTTCGTTGCTACTCTTTGGTATACTCAGGTCGATAGGTAATGAGTTTGCAAAACTTGATTTGATCTCGGGATCAATAGCCAAAAGGTTTTGGCGGTACTCACCAAGTTTACGGTTTAACTCTTTTCCTTTAGTACCTTCAACCAGCATTCTTGTGGCCGCATCAAGGTTATCTTCCCTGAATTCTCCACCAGCTACTTTCTGCCCTGCTTCTTTCATGAGTTCACCCTTCAGCGATTCGATATAGTTACTCATTCCATCGGCAAGCACCTTTGCCTTGTTAGCTTTTTCTCTCCATATCCTTGCTTTTTCAGCAGTTTTTGGATCGGCCACTTTCCGGTCAAATGATGTAAAGATTCCCTGGTTTTTTGCATCAATGATTTCATTTGCGTTAAGCAGGCTACTATTCACGGTCTTAAAGGCGTTCAGGATTTCCGAAGACACGTTCAGCGCCAGCAAAGCAGTAAGCACCAGATACATCATGTTGATCATCTTCTGCCTGGGCTCTTTGGGTAAGGACATTATTAAGTATGGATTAAAATTGATTATTTGGATTAAAATACTGCATGCTCAATTACCTGCCTTGCATTGCAGTCAACATGTTGCCATAAACATTATTAAGGCTACCAAGATTTCTGGCCAGAATGTTTAATTGCTCCTTTGTTTTTTTAGCATCTTCTACGCTACCCTGCATCGCTGACGATGTTTCCGCAAGCTTACCATAAAAGTTATTTAATGCTTTCAGGTGATTATTACTTTCCTGTAATTCCAATTCATAGATAGTATTCAGCGAAGAAAGGTTTTTTGTCAAAACCTGAACCTGGTCGTGAAATTGTCTCGTACCTTCAGCAGCCAGGTTGAACGATGAAAGCGAATTGGCAGTAGAAGTATAAGCATCGCGAACCGTGTCCAATGCCGCTGAAGCTGCTTTGGTTTTGGCCGTATAATCACCAGTTGCTTTAACGATATCACCGATTTCACTCATCTTATCAACAGTTGTTCCCAGCTTTTGGAAACCGGAGCTCAACTTCGAAAGGTTTGCAGGAGTGATGTCCGCCTCGCCCAACATCTTCTCCATTGACTTAAGTGCTGGATTTCCTTTATCTGATTCAACAGGAACAGCTACACTTGGTGATCCCTGGTCAGGGGGTGGAAGTATGGCATATATTAGGAAGATGGCCGCTTCAGTTAACAGACCAACTGTTAACATTATGTCGGCAAAAGATTTGTGCAAAATTTTGGCCCATGCACCAAAGATTACTACTGCTGCACCGACGCAAACAACAACGTTAACTAATCTGTTCGTAGCGGGAGAAACACCTGAAGCCATAATAGAAGATTTGATTTAATGTTAGGATTAATAGAATAATAGAAAGCATTATAAAGGTGAGGATAAACGAGTATCCTCACGCTCTATAATTTGTTAAATAAGTAGATGCTAAATTTCTTTTAATAGGCGGGCTGGTGTTATCTCCTGGTCATCGCAGGAAGATCGATCACGCAACGGAAACCGATGTAAGATTTCGCCGTGTCCTGGTATTCATAAGACCTGGTTCCTGTCTGAAGAAAGTAACCTACATCTTTCCAGCTGCCACCGCGAAGCACTTTACGCTTCATACGAGGGGCATCTGAGTCTTTCGCGTCATAGCGAATGTCGGGGTTCATATCATGTTGGAAATTATATCCGCCCTCGTAGAACAGTGAAGAGGTCCACTCTGCAACATTACCTGACATATTATATAAGCCGAAATCGTTTGGCCAGAAAGCATCAGCACGTACAGTATAAAAACCACCGTCTTCTGCATAATTTCCTCTTCCGGGCTTAAAGTTTGCCAATAAACAGCCTTTCTTATTTCTCAGGTAATAGTTACCCCAGGGATACATCGACTGTGAACGACCACCCCTTGAAGCATATTCCCATTCTGCTTCGGTTGGTAACCTGAAATCACTTTCAACAGCCTTCTTCTTGCGTTCAAGATAGCTATTCATGTAATTTGTTCTCCAACGGCTGAATGCCATAGCCTGTTTCCAGCTAACACCCACAACAGGATAATTTCCAAATGAAGGATGTGAGAAATAGCGTTTTGCCATCGGCTCATTGTAGGAATAAGAAAAGTCTCTCATCCAAACGAGCGTATCAGGATAAACTTTCTCGTCGTAACGAACGATGTATGCACTGCGGGGTTTACCACGGTTCTCCAGTTTTGCAGCCTCCTTCAAATCGAAGTACTCCACACGGAAGTTGATTTTTTCAGGATCAATCTCGTTTTTACCGTACAGCCGGTTATCAGGAGTTAAGGTAAGCTTGGAAATCTTTTCCATTACTGCCTTGTCGCCGTATTTGATCGCGTTAGCCTTGGTCCAATCTACAGCAAAGCTGCCGTCAACTTCTTTTCCATATCCAAGCTCTTTAGCAGCCAATGAGTCACGAACCCACCAGACGAATTGCTTGTATTCGCTATTAGTGATCTCAGTTGCGTCCATCCAGAATCCGTTGATGGAAACTTGTTTGTTCCGTGCGGTGAAATTGTAGTTGATATCCTCGTCGCTTGGTCCCATGTGGAAGGTTCCAGGTGGCACGTAAACCATACCTATAGGCTTGCCCATGCTTGCACGTGAGCTGTAGGAAACGCCGACCAACTGTCCATTATCCGGAACTCCTTTGGCTTTGCCCTTACTTCCACAACTAGCTAAACCCAAAGCAACAGCTGATATAGCTGCCAATGTAAACAGTTGACTTCTCATTCTCTTGTATCGATTAAAAGGTATAAGCAAATGTAACAAAATATCTTATTTAAAAAATTGAGCCCGATTTTTAAAGGTCTGGTGGAACTTCACTGTCGTAACTAAGATAAAACGGAGCGTCCCTGCCTTTATTGTGTTAATAAGTCCTAAAATTGTAAAAGCTTTTCCAATTCCGGGACGGTTTCTGTCGGTGGCAAACAACTATAGTTTTTGCACAGGTATATCAGCACATTTGGACCCGGAATTTTGCCTGCTAACAACGGCAATCCGGGTGTTTCATTAGCGGTGCTTTGCACGACCCTGTTCGGAACATAAATCCGCAAAACGTCATTCAATACCTCGGCATATTTTTCCCCAACGACCGCAATTTCATTTATCCCTTTTACCAGGTTCTGCAGGTTTAGTGCCCAAACGCCAAAGGACCCGGGATATTTTAAAATCATGGGTAGTAACCTGTAAGTCATTGCTCTGGACCACTCCACCCACTCATGTTTGTTGAATACAACACCCAGGTAAAGAAGATTTTGGGCCATGATCGAGTTACCTGACGGTATTGCCGCGTCGTAGATCTCGATCTTTCTAAGTATCACATCCTTTTGTTCTGCAGGAGTGTAAAAGAAAAAACCAGACCCCGCATCAGTAAACCGGTCGCAAACCTCCTGGCATACCTGTTCCGCCTTCCGGAGGTAATCCTGCTCACCCGTAATTTCCTGCAGCTGAATATAAGCCTGCGTAAGGTTCGCATAGTCATCAAGGAACGCCGGATATTTGGCTACGCCGTTTTTAGTCGTATGGTACCATTTCTTCCCGTCTGCACCCTTCAACGCCGCTTCAAGAAAAGCCATATTTTTAATGGCAAGTGACCTGTACTCTTCCTCTCCCGTAGCAGCAAAAGCCTTGCTTAAAGCGATATTCATAAGAGCGTTCCAGCCTAAAAGGATCTTGTCGTCCAACGCCGGCTTTACCCGGGTATTCCTGACCGACATCAATCTTTTGCAACAATCATCCAGCATCCTTTGCAGCTCACGGTGGTCAAGGTTCTTCTCTTCAGCAAATACCTCAGGTTCTTTTAAAATCCTCAGAATGTTCGTACCCTCCCAGTTTCCCTGCTCGCTAATGTCGTAGAATTCGCAAAATAAGACCGATTCTTCTCCAAGAACTTGTTCAATCTCTGCTTTCGACCACGTGTAAAACTTCCCTTCTACTCCCTCACTGTCGGCGTCGAGTGCACTATAGAAGCCACCCTCATCGTGCATCAGCTCCCTGGTAATAAAACGCACCGTCTCCCGTATTTTCCGGACGTAAATTTCCTTTTTTGTTAATAAAGATGTCTCAGCAAGCAACACTATTAACAAAGCATTATCGTAAAGCATCTTTTCAAAATGCGGAGCAAGCCACTCGTTATCGGTACTGTACCGGGCAAATCCCCCACCAAGCTGATCATATATACCCCCGTTGATCATCTTGTCGACACTAAAAACAGCCTGATCCATAGCGGTTTTCTCCCTGGTGAAATGGTAATGCCGGAGCAAAACCAATAAGCTGAACGTGTTTGGAAACTTTGGAGGCGCCCCAAAGCCACCCCAGGTCTTGTCCGCAGTTGCAAGCAGGTTGCCTGCAATCACATCCAAACTGGCGTTATCCGGAAGATCGGTTTCCTCTGCTCCGGCGACAATCGTGTTTGACGATCTCAGGTGTTCGGTGAGCAAATCCGCCTGGCCGGCAACGTCTGCTTTTCTGTTGCGGTAAGCCTCGCTAACTGCCAGCAGTACCTCACGCCAGCTACTTCGTTGATGTGCCCTGACCGGTGGAAAGTAGGTACCTCCAAAAAACGGCTTTCCTTCCGGTGTAAGGAATACATTTAGGGGCCAACCACCGCTTCCGGTCATTGCCTGCACAGCAGCCATGTAAATGTGGTCGATATCGGGGCGCTCTTCGCGGTCAATCTTCACGTTGACAAACCGTTCATTCATGATGCCGGCCACGTCCGCATCCTCGAAACTCTCACGCTCCATAACGTGACACCAGTGACAAGCTGCATAGCCGATACTTACCAGTATAGGCTTGTCTTCCTCAAGTGCTTTCGACAGTGCTTCTTCGCCCCATGCATACCAGTCAACAGGGTTGTGTGCATGCTGAAGTAAGTAAGGACTACTTTCTGTGATTAGCCTGTTTGTATGCATACTGATTTGAATGACGGAACTGGCCGGGACTTACCTGGCTACTTGAGTCCGGCACAAACCCCTTTGGTTCACCTGGAGCTCCTGCCGAAAGTGATAATTGGTTACAAAAATAAAGGCCCGGTAACACCCGGGCCTTTGAAATATATACAAAAGTTGTTATTTTTTCTTTAATTCAAGCGACAGGAACTGCTCAAGTGCTGCAACCATACTGGGAGCTTGTGGGGCCGGCGCCTTGATTTCCAGGGTTAAACCTGCGTCCTCAACAGCTTTGGAGGTATTACCGCCAAATGCGCCGATGCGGGTACCATTTTGCTGAAAGGAGGGAAAATTATCAAACAAACTTTTTACACCGCTGGGGGTAAAGAAACAGATCACATCGAATTCGCCCTCATTCATAACGGCTTGAATGTCGTTACTAATGGTGCGGTACATAAAGGCAAGCGCAAACTCGCATTTGTTGGTTTTAAGCCAGTTTACGATCTCGTTGTCCTGCTGATTTTCACTACATACATAAAGAAACTTCTCGTTTTCTTTATGTTTGTTAATTACGTCAAACATACTTTTGTTACTCCCATCAGCGCCGTAGAAAACCTTCCGTTTTCTATATAGAATAAACTTTTGAAGGTATAACGCCACTGCCTCAGTGATACAAAAGTATTTGGTGTCCTGGCTTATAGTAATTTTCATTTCTTCACAAATCCTGAAGAAATGATCAATAGCGTTACGACTGGTAAAAATTACCGCGGAGTATTGGGCGATTTCAATCTTTTGCCTGCGAAAATCCCGGGCGGGAATTCCCTCGAGTTTTATGAACGGATGGAAAATAAGTTCAATCCCGTACTTTTTGGCAAGCTCGAAATATGGCGACCTATCATTATCCGGCCGGGGCTGAGTAATAAGGATTTTTTTCACAAGTCCGGTTTTCACAGTGGTTGACCCGTTATTTACCATTGCTAACATTCGAGGTTTATGCAAAATTAGTGAGTTCTTGCCAAATAAAGCATTAAGAGCTTGTAAATGAGTAAAAGCGGAATGATCTCAAACGCAAGAACATAAAAAAGGAAGTGAAAGGGACTTACTTTCACCTCTTTACGTATGGGGGCATACGATACTATGTACCTGTATACATAAAGGCTTACCAGCACCAGGAAGGATATTGTAGTACAAACGTGGATTATTGGAAAGTGAGAAAAGGCAATAACCAGTATAAACGGCACCAATACAACCCCGACAATTTTATTGATAAGGTATACTATAAAGATATAGGCGTCCGCTGCCTCTTTTACATTAAACACCCATCCGCTGAAGCTAATAAACAGGAACTTTGAAACGTAGAGAATGCCCAACACTGCTGCACAATAAGCAAACACCAGCCAAAAGCTCAGGTTTACGAGGGAATAGTGCTGAAGCAATAAGGTCACGTAAATGGCCCCTGAAGCAATAAAAAACAAATTAAAAACAAGCGAAGGCAGGTTGCTCTGAACCAGTTGTTCCCTCGTCTGTTTCTGTCGGTAGGAGGGTTGAAAAAAAAGCCGGAATATGTTTTTAAAATACTTGCTGAAGACCAGCCTGCTAAGCGCCAGAAACATGATTAAACCCGCAACTGCATAAAACAATTCGTCTTTTGACCATCGCTTCCTCTCCAACACTATCCGGTAGACAGGCTGCTCCTTTATTGGCAGGTAAGGGTGATCCATTAACCGGCTGTATTCAGGGTCGAATGGTTTTGAAGGAATAATAACGGTGCTTACAACTGTATCTGTCTTCCTCGTGGTATCACCGGAAACTTCCCTTACTGTATCTTTATTCTTATGCCTAACAGACCGGGTGCTATCTCGGGCTGCGGGAGTTGTAGTTCTTCGAACCACTGGCCGTTCAGCCTGTTTCACACCAGCAGTGTCCGTTGTACCTGTCGTATCCACCTGTCGAGCTACAGACTGAAACGCGAAACTCACTAACAATGCAACGAGTAGAATACCTTTCAAGAAAATAATTATAGCCGCAAAAATATCCCAGCGGCATGAGAGCATAAAAAGTATTTCACTTTGGGCAGGCGGGGAAAGCCGTAACAATGAGCCTTCAGCGTCTAGAATATGCTTACATATCCCAGGTGGATCTTTGATTGACGGATACTAAACTCAAGGTCGTTTCTTTTTCCGGCAGCAAAACTTAAGTTGAAAATACCACCCTTTGTTTCTACAGCCAATCCAACACCGCCGCCGATATAAGTGTTTGCATTCAGGTTTCTGCTGCTCTTGTTTTTGCTCCAGCCGACATCGCCGAAACCAAAGAAATATGAATTTACCCCAAGTAAGTACCTGTATTCAAACGTACCCACAGCATAACGACTGGTGAAAATCGACTCCTCATCAAAACCTCTCAAAAGCCGGTATCCCCCGATCTGGAAAAGTTCATTTCTAAAGTAATTCGGGCTTTCAAACCAACCTGCATTCACCCCGGCTTTGAGCACAGCCTGTTTGCCGATGGGGAAATAATGTGCCCCCCTGAGTTTAAGACGAACCTGGTAAGCATTTAGTTTGAGTGTGTCGTATAGTCTGCTATAGTTGTAAGCCGGATCTTTGATCTGAAGAATCGCGTTATTTCGTCGGATCTTTTTGTTGCCTGCACTGGCAAAAAGTTCGAGCTCGTTCCCCCTGCGCGGATTGAACCGGTAATCCGTGTTTGCAAAGCTATATTCTACACCCAGGCTTATTGAGCTGACATCAACAATATCGGGCAACGTTTTAAAAGCCTTTATCCTCAATGTATCTACCTCGAGAACATTCGTGCGGCTATTTTGGATCAGCAGCTTACCTGTTTGCCCCGAACCAAGACTATACAGCAAACCAGCTTCGGCGTTTATGTTCAGGTATGCAGAATCCCGCTTGTACAGGTCAAAACTAAAGTCGACACCAAATGGTGAATTAAACAAATACGGCTGCTGGTATTGAAGATTAAGGCGCGGCGACTTCGGCTGAATCTGCTGCCAGACTACCCCAAGGTTCTCACCGCCGCCAAATGCATTCTGAAGCTGCAGGTTGGCGTCTACCGTAAATAACAACTTACCGCCTGTTTGCTGGTTTGCAGGAAAAAAGCCTGCAATAACGTCAACCTGGTTACTTTTTTTTGGCTTCAAGTACAGGTTTACGATGCTCCCCATGCTCAACATCGTAAGGTCCCATGGTTGCTGCTGTTCGAGGTAAGGCAATTCTAAAAGACGCTGATTAACCTTTTCGAGCTTCTCTTTGCGGTATATGCTTCCGCGCTCTATGGCTAGATACCGGTGCATGAAATTTCTGGAGATCCGGGCTGAACCGAAAAGTCGCAAACTGTCAAACCGGTATGGTATGCCTTTATCCACGTTTACAAGTGCGCTGATCTCGCCGGGCTTCAGGGTTATACTGTCGAGCATCACACGAGCAAACGGAAATCCATTATTTTCAAAATGCGTCAACACCTTCCGCTGCAAATCGCGGTATTCTGCAAAACTTAGGGATTGGCTTTCCGTAACTTTTACCCCGGCGTCTTTCAGGAGGGCACGATCATTAGCTTTTAGGCGGATAGCAGCATTCCCGAAATTAGCACCGGTGTAAACCGAGACATAACTTGAGCTGTCCGAAATACCGGAACTATCAACTGACCCAGCCAGGTAACCTCCTGCCTGCAACAACGCCGGGATCCGGGAAACATACGCCGCCGATTGGAGTTTATTGTCAAAAACGGTTTTAAGTTTAAGCTCCTGCATAATGCGTCCGCTGTCTCCATCAATAAAGTGATAGATCAGCCGATGTGGCACCTGTGAAAGACAACGCCCCGACACCAGGCCACACATTAACAATAAAGCATACACGCACAAGCGATATCCGGGTAACTTTGCCATTAGCAAAACAATTTTACCAAAGTTTCACGAGATGGCAGGCATTTATCTACACATACCCTTCTGCCGCAAAGCATGCCATTA
>JASLBT010000440.1 GCA_030146445.1 Segetibacter sp.
GTCAAGGCTGTCGCCGAGCATGTTCATATGGTCCCAACCGATGTTGGTGATAATGGATAATTCGGGAGTGATGATATTCGTACTGTCGAGCCTGCCACCTAAACCCACTTCAACTACGGCGAATTCGACACCCTCACGGTAAAAATATTCAAAAGCCATTGCAACGGTAATCTCAAAAAATGATGGTCGCAATTCTTCAATCAACGGCTTGATCCTCTCCGTAAAATCCACAACAAATTCTTCCCGGCACATTTCTCCATTTACCTTGATTCTTTCCCTGAAATCACGCAGGTGAGGGGAGGTGTAGAGCCCGGTTTTGAAACCTGCCGTTTGTAGGATGGCAGCAAGCATGTGACTGGTTGAACCTTTGCCATTGGTACCCCCGATATGAATGCACTTAAACTTTTCGTGAGGGTTGCCCAGTGCCTCACATAATTTGATGGTATTGGTGAGGTCTTTTTTATACGCAGAAACGCCGTCGCGACTAAACATAGGTAGCTGGGTGAACAGGTATTCAAGTGTTTGCCGGTAATCCATTGAGTGGTTTTGGTAAGCGGGAAAGTTAGTTCCGATAATGATCAAAGCAGTAAAAGTAAACCTAGAGATGGAACAAACAAATTTTTGTAAATGGATATAAGCAGGAGAATTAATAAGCGAATACGCGCAATTTTTTTCTGCAGTGCATCCCATAAAGGGCTTGATTCAACAGCCTTTTGACTGGTCTACGGAGCCGCCAGAAAAGATCGTAAAACGACCCGGTATACAACCAAACAGTCAGTAATTTACTAGGAAAATAGAAGTGCCAGCAATAATCCCCAGTTCGCTAATCCTAACCACTAACCCTTAAGTCAACGATTATTGTTCCGCGCTGTTCTTCTGTCCCGGCGCTAAAAGGAATTTTCATTGCCGCCTGGGTTGCAATTCGTCTTGTATTTGCATTTGTAGTAGTAGTACCCCGTGGATTAACCGCGGCGGAGATCACTTTTCCCGCAGGGCTGATAACGATATCTACAGCCACTTTCGCGTTTTCATTAAAGTCGTCTTCGAATCTTGGAACCCGTAAAATGCTGCGTCCACTTAACCCACTCCTGATCCTTACCCCGCCGCTACCACTACCGCCGTTACCCTTATAACTGTCGGAGTTGGGGTTGCCGTTCGGACTCCCCTGGTCGCCCCTGCCGCCGGCAACACCCTGGTTACGGGATTTGTTGTATGAATCGGCATTGTTGCCGCCTGCATCGCTACTGGTGCCGCCGCGATACACCGCTTTTGGTGATGGCGGCTTTGTAGTTGGAATTGCTGCCGGTTGAGGTTTTTCCACGGGCTTGCTCACCACCTTTGGTTCGTTGCGGGCCGGCTTTGTAACCGGCTTTTCCACTTTCCTTATTGCAGGAACGTCTTCAGGTTCGTTTTCGTCTGCGTCGATGTCGGGTTCATCCACCGGCTGAGATTGAGCAACCGGGGGTGGAGGTGTAAAATTCGTCTCTTCCGTAATGGTAGGTTTACCAGGTATCATTGGCGCCTCGTCGCCGAGACCGGTTTCGCTGTTCCCCAGGTTAACTTCGATGCCTTCTTCCACGATAGGTGCTGGTATCTGGGGCAGTGTCCACTGGGCAAAAAAGAAAACGATAAACAACAAAATGCAAACAACAGAGGTGTATGCAAGTGCCTTTATGTTTTTTTCTTTTTCAAACGGATGGTCCATGTAAGAAGTATTCGACATACCAAATGTAATTAATTCAAAACTCTCGCCCTTTTTTGTTGAAAATTAGTTAGATAATGGTGCCGGAATGCACAGACGGGTCTAAAACATCGTTAAGATTACCTGAGCCGCTCGGTTGCACGGGTCGGCTTCGAATTCTTGCCACAGCATGAGCAGATGCGCAACCGTATCGCAATAAAAACGACCACGCCGGGTTTCCTGCCAGACTTCACTTAAAAAACACATCGTAGGCGAACCTGATTATGGTACCTGTAACAACAAGCAGAAAAAAGACCCTGATGAATTTATTACCCCGTGCTATAGCCAGGCGTGCTCCCAATATTCCGCCGATCGCATTACAGATAGCCATGGGTAATGCCACCGCGAAAATGATCCGGCCACTGCCGGCAAAAAACAAAATGGATCCAAGGTTAGTGGCAAGGTTAACCATTTTTGCATGTGCACTGGCTTTTAAAAAGTCGAAGCCCAACAAGGTAATAAATGCCAGCACAAGAAAGCTGCCTGCACCGGGTCCGATAAATCCATCGTAAAAACCAATTACAATACTTATGAACACGCTATAGATGATGCGTGTTTGGTTAGAATGATCTTTCTCCGAATGAATACCAAAGTTTTTCTTGCTGTAGGTATAAAGCGCCACAAAAACCAGGATGACCAGCAGTAGCGGCTTCATAAAGTCGTTGTGCACGCGACTTAGCAGAAAAGAACCGGTAAAGGCTGCGGTACACGAAAGCAGGGTCATTAATGTGAGCATTGCCCAGTCCATCTTTACCTTGCGGATGTATTGTATCGAGGCGAGGAAAGTGCCGCAGAAAGCGGGGATTTTTAAGCTGCCGATTACGGTAGCTACCGGAAATTGTGGTAAAAGCACCAGCCCCGCAGGGGTCTGTATCAATCCGCCACCACCTACAACTGCGTCGATAAATCCGGCCGCAAAAGCTGCCAGGCAAAGCCAGGCGATTACCTCATTGCTCATATGCCGGTTTCAATTTCACAGCGGAGGCTTTACGGGAATTGGCGATCACGAGCCCCGTAATCACCAGGACGCCACTGACGAGGTGAATGAGGGTAATCTTTTCATCCAACAGCCATACCGCCTCAAGCGTACTGAATACGGGTATCAGGTTGCCGAATAGTGCCGTTCGTACCGAGCCGATCCGGGCTATTGCTGCATTCCAGCAGAAATAAGAAATAACCGAGGCGCCAATACCCAGGTACAAAATACTTCCCACTAAATGTCCACTCCATTGAATGGGTTTGGTCACCGCCTGTTCAACAAGGAAAGCGGGAAGCAGCAGCAGGCTGCCGGTTATAAATATGCAGAACAGAAATGTCACGGCGGATATGCCAGCCGGTTTACGGCGCACCAACACCGTGTATATTGAAAACACAAACGCACTGGCCAATATCCAGGCATCACCGGGTGAAAAACGGAATGCCAGCAGGGTTTCCAAACTTCCCTTTGACAATAATGTAACAATGCCTGCAATACAAAGCAGTAGACCTGCGATCCGTAGTGGTGTGATGGCTTCCTTTAGGAAAATTGCGGAGATGATGATGGCGAAAACCGGTGAAGAGGTGGTGCCGATTAATGCTAAATTTATGGCAGAAGTATAATGGCCGGCAATGTAGATAAAGGTGTTGAACAATGTGATCCCGGTAAATGAAACCCAAAAGAGGTACTTCCTATTCTTCAGGACAACTTCTTTCTCTGCCATAAATTTTTTGATGCCCAGGAAAAAAATGATCACTGAAGCAAGTGACCACCGGCAAAACGCAAGGCTTATAGGCGGGATTTCTTCAAAAACGCCGCGCGCAATGATAAAGTTACCCGACCAGATGATCGTGGTGATAATGGCGAGGATTACTCCCTGGTAAAGGTTACGCTGAACGTCCTGGTTGCTCATCAAAAAACAATAAGCGGCAAAGATGCACTCTTATCAATAACGCTCCGTTAATGGTGAGCAAAATCTAATTCATAGTTTCCCCTCATCCTTTCGGCAGGCGGATTGAAGTAGCCAAACTTCACCTCAGGAAATTCTTCATGTATAAGTTCAAGCAATTGCTTTACACCAAGAAATTCGCCCGGTTCGGTTACGCCGATCTTGCCAAGGTACCAGTCGGGATCAATATTGAAATTGCGCCACTGTATCATGTTTAGCCCTGTTTCTTTGATCAGTTTTCGAAGCGCCTCGTATTCTTCAACAGAGTCGGTCATCCCGGGAAAAACAAAATAGTTGATACTAACCCAACCGCCATAGCTCCGCACAACCTTCATGCTTTCCACGATATCTTCAAACGTATAATTATTAGGGCGGTAATAAGCTTCGTAAATGTGTTTTTGAACACTGTTGGTGCTTACCCTGATGCTGTTCAGACCTGCCTCGCACAAGGCCTTAACTGCATCCGGTTTTGATCCGTTAGTATTGATGTTGATGCTTCCTTTGAGGGTATGCTTACGGATTTCTTTTATGGCTGCGCTTATCGTTTGCCACATCAGCAGGGGTTCGCCTTCACATCCCTGTCCAAAACTGATTATGGGGTAAGGTGCAGTTTCGAGGTGGGGTACAGTAAATTCTACAATTTCTTCAGCAGACGGCTTAAACGTTAGCCTGTCCTGCGTGGATACAATCGTTTCTTCTTCGGGCTGAAAGGAAATACAGCCATGGCAATTGGCATTGCATGCCGGCGATGTCGGCACGGGGCATTCCCACCTGCCAAGAAAGTAATTTCGTGCTGCCGGGCATTGGTAGGTAAGCGCACAATTGTTAGCGAGGTGATCTACCAGACGGTTGTGCGGGTAAACCTTTAATAAAGCGTCGACGCCAAATTCAACCTTCACTTGATCGTAACCAGCACAATCCTGCCGGATATCCTGTTCTATACGTGTTGCGGGAACATAAAATTTATCGTTCAGCCATCCTGCTGCGGTGTAACAAAATAGCGGCAGGGTAGGAGCATTTGGTTCGGTTTCGTATGCCGACATATAGAATCCCGTATGCGCAGGAGGAATAAAAGCGGCAACACCCCAGCCTTTTTCACAAAGCCGCATTTCACCTGTCTTCACGTCGATCCCGATCCCCCGCCGACCCGGCAGTTCGTAGAGCTGGCCACCTTCAGGCAGCTCGATCCATTCATCTTCAGGTACGGGTAAGGCATCCCAGCCGGTGCGACCGGTGGTAAAGAGCGATGTGTCTTCGAATATATTCCCCTTTCCGTCGGAATATAAAATGTAAGGAGATTGTTCGATCATAATCCGGTGAAACTTTGATGCCCTATGACCATTATGTTCATAATGTTTGCGGGCTGAAAACTTGTTTGCCAATACATAACAGCGTTAACTGCTACTTCCATACAATCAGGTTGATGCATATTCAATATGGTACGTTATTTCCGAAAACCCGGCGAATAGCATTGTTGCCGTAAAAGTGAGTGACACCCCCGTCCGAACCTGGTTCATCCGGGCGGGCGTCCGACTTCGCAGCGGGCGGGCAACGATGTTCAATAGCATTCCGTAAGTCGGCCCCCCAAAAAATCTCTTGCATAAACAGCCTTGGATGCTGGTTAATCATTTGGTTCGTCTTCTTCAGTTACGGTTGGGTTGGCTATTCGCTGGCGACAAAATTGGTTGAATTCAACTTCTGTTTCGGGTGGCACATCCGATTCTATCTCTTTTT
>JASLBT010000463.1 GCA_030146445.1 Segetibacter sp.
TAATCGAAATAATTGCCCCTGTCATCTCGTGCATGGCTGCGGTTGTTGCAGCTTTCGCCGGTAAATGGTCGCGCTCCATTTTAGCATGAACGGCTTCAACCACCACAATGGCATCATCTACTACAATACCGATGGCAAGCACCAGGGCAAACAGCGTAAGCAGGTTTATGGAGAACCCGAACAACTGCATAAAAAAGAAGGTGCCAATAATCGCAACTGGTACGGCGATGGCCGGTATCAAGGTTGCACGCAGGTCCTGCAGGAATAGGAACACGACAATAAACACCAGGATAAATGCTTCAATCAGGGTATGTATTACCTGGCTGATGGATTGGTCAAGCGAGTCTTTCGTGTTGTATAATATCAGGTGCTTTACGCCCTTTGGAAAGTCCTTCGATGCTTTCTTCATCAGGTCAGCAATGGCAATCTGTATCTCGTTTGAATTAGAGCCCGCAAGTTGCATCGCCGCGATGTTTATTCCAGGCTTGCCGTTCACCCTGGTGTAATTTCCATAGGTGTACGCGCCGAATTCTATCCTTGCAACGTCCTTCAAACGAAGCATAGAGCCATCCGCGTTCGACTTAATAACGATGTTTTCATAGTTAGCAGGCTGGTTCAATTTGCCCTTGTACTTAATCACATATTCAAATGCCTCTGTACTGCTTTCACCAAACTTTCCAGGTGCAGCCTCAAGGTTCTTATCCTGTATTGCGCCAACCACTTCGGTTGGTGTCAGGCTATAAGCAGCCATCTGCGCAGGATTCAACCATACACGCATCGAATAGTCCTTGCTTCCACCAAATATCACCGACTGACCCACGCCGGGTATACGCTTGATCTCGGGAATAATGTTTATTTGGGCATAGTTGGCCAGGAAGGTCTGATCGTAGGTGGCAGTGTCTTCTGCATACAAGTCAACCACCATCAGCAGGCTGTTTTGTTGTTTTGCTGTAGTTACTCCTGCCTGAACGACCTCCGGCGGCAACTGGCTGCTTGCCTGGGATACCCGGTTCTGTACATTCACTGCAGCCTGGTCGGGATCAGTGCCAAGTTTAAAGTATATGGTGATGACCAATGAGCCGTCGTTACTCGCCGTTGAGCTCATGTAACTCATATTTTCTACGCCGTTAATACTTTCTTCCAGCGATGGCGCAACAGAACGCAACACCGTTTCAGCATTCGCACCGGGGTAAAACGCCGTCACCTGTACGGCTGGTGGAGCAATATCCGGGAACTGCTGCAAGGGCAAACCCGTTAGGCCAAGCACACCCAGTATGACTAATAAAATGGAGACAACGGTAGCCATGACAGGCTTTTCGATAAATCTTTTAAACATGTTGTTGAAATTGAATTCGAAATAATCAGTAGTTTTTTTGGGTGACCAGCATTTGTATTCTGTGGATCCCCGGTTGTGTCACTCACTTGTACGGCATCTTTTTATGGCAACAGGGAAACTTTTCAACTGGTTAACTAACGTAAGAGGAAATTGGTAACAAGCTGGAGCTTTTCATTTGTCGGATCATAACAGCGAAGGGTTTGGGCAATAGTTTAGCACGACAGCCGTAAAGCTGAATTTAAACTATAGTACTAACTCGTTAAGTAGGTGGAGTTACCAGGTAACTATTTACTCAAATCTAACCGGTTGCAAACCGGGTATTATTGAGCAATCATTTGGCTGTAGAAACCATCGTTAGCTGCGGCTGGGTCTTGACTTTTTCAGGCTTGATCACAATTCCTTCAGTAAGATGGTCCAGGCCGCTAAACACAATGCGGTCACCCGGCTTTACCCCGTCTTTTACGATGTAATCAGTACCCGTTTTGCCAACAATCTCCAGTACCTTCCTGCTTACCTTATTGCTGTCGCCGACAGCATAAACAAACACCTTGTCCTGCACCTCCACCGTTGCAGCCTGTGGAACGAGTAAAGCATTGGTGTGCACTTGCGGCAGTATTATCTTTCCGGTATTCCCCGAACGCAGCAAACGTTGCGCATTTGGGAAAACAGCCCGGAGGGTAATTGCCCCGGTGTTCTTGTCGAACCGGCCGTCAACCATATCTATCTTGCCTTTTTGAGCGTAGGTGGTTTGGTCGGCCAACACGAGTGAAACCGGAGGTAATCTTTTCAATTTGTCGTTGAGCGTTAACCCCACATATTGGTTCTTGAAATTGATAAAGTCCGCTTCGGCAAGGGAGAAGTAAGCATATACCTCATGAACATCCGAGAGACCAGTGAGTGGTTCAGGATCTGTAGGAGAAACCAGGCTGCCACGCTTTCTTGGAAGCCGGCCAATAAGGCCGCTCACCGGTGCTTTCACGAGTGTATAGCCAAGGTTGATCTTTGCAGATTCAACCCCTGCCCTGGCCTGTGCGGCATTTGCAACAGCAATTTTTTTGGCAGCCATTGCCACCTTCATCTGGTAGTCGGATACCACTTTGTTTTGAACCAATGGCGTGAGCTTTTCGATTTCCAGTTGGGCATTCGTGATCGATGCTTCAGCAGCCTGGAGGCTTGCGATCGAGCTATTTAGTTGCGCCTGGTACGACTGCGGACTGATCCTGAAAAGGGGCTGGCCCGCATGAACATACTGCCCTTCGTCTATAAAAACTTTGTCAAGGAAGCCACTTACCTGCGGCCTGATTTCTACATCCACCTTGCCCTGGATAGATGCTGTATAGCTGTGTTCGGTAGTGGCTGTTGCTGTGCCGATAGTAATTACTTCGGCTACGGGGGGTTCTGCCACGGGAGGAGGTGTTTGGGGCTGCGAACACGCCACCATTAGCGTGAGAAAACTTAAGATAATAAGACTTTTCATAATTAAACGATTTAACAGTGTTAGATTTTGGGTCAAAAAAAACGGAGATATTATAATATAGATAAAAGCATCAGTTTCATAACATCGATAATTGATTTAACAGCGTTAACCAGTGGAGAAAAAAAAATCAGGCTTTCATCGCCCTGATAATTCCGCCGATTGCGTCTTTTAAGACCTGTTTATTCATTTCGTCTGATGTGCCCTGGTTTACAAGGTTTATTGAGATCAGCCCGTGCACCACCGACCATAAAGTGTAATACCTCCTGCAGACCTCGTTTTCTGACTGCGAATCTTCACCCAGAAGCTGCCGGATAACATCGGTGATCAACCGTGCAGGAGCTTCTGCTTCGGGGGTTTTTTGTGCGGCACAACAATTCATCGAAACGCCGAACATCAATTGGTATAACTCTTTCTTTTTAAAAGCGAAATTCCAGTATGCCATCCACATGGCTTCGAGTTGCTCAGCCGGACGCTCGTGTTTGTTTCGGGCTTCCTCCATCTCCTTTGCCAGGTACAGGTAGCCCTTCTTATTTAATTCTGCAAGTATGGCTTCCTTGTTGGAGAAGTACTCATAAATGATCGGGGCAGTGTATTCAATTTCGTCGGCGATTTTTCTCATACTCAGTGCCTGCCAACCCTCCTCTTTCACAATTTTATAAGCGGCCTCCAGGATGCTTGTCCTGGTTTCCTCTTTCAATCGTTGTATTCTTTCCTTGCTTGCCATCGTTGATAATTACACACTTAAATCATTTAACACTGTTAAGTAAAGGTAAACTGCTTTATGCATACCAAACAAATGTTTTTTCAAAATTTTTTCTTTAATCGTGTATCAGCCCTATCAGCATAGATAATCTCGTGATCTGGCCTGCGGTTAACGGTAGTCGTTATGCTTCAAAAAAATCTATCACACTACAACGACTTTAGTCCTTTAGTTGCCTCCCTCTCTGCTACCATAAAACTGATGGCATAACCGCCTCCCGGTGAACAAAACTGCTGCAGCTTCGAGGTATTTTTTACCACACCTTTCCGTATAACATATGCCTGCGGATTAGATTTGAAATGGGCATTTTTTGCATCCGCATAAATCGTTGCAACATAAGTTTTGCCTTTATCGAGAAAGTCGAAGGTGATTTTGGATGTACGTGGAGCGTTACCATTTACACTTCCCAAAAACCAGTTGTCTTTACCCTTCGCTTTCCGTGCAACGGTAATGTACTCCCCGGGTTCCCCCTCAAGGTATTTGCTATCATCCCAATCGATGGCTACGTCTTTTATAAATTGAAAAGCATCGGGAAACCGGTTGTAATTTTCCGGAAGGTCTGCAGCCATTTGCAGAGGGCTGTACATGGTAACATAAAGCGCAAGTTGGTTTGCAAGTGTGCTGTTAACATGCGACTTGTTAGCAGGGTTTAGCTTTGAC
>JASLBT010000467.1 GCA_030146445.1 Segetibacter sp.
AAAAAAGAAGGTGCAAAGCAGGAACGCCGCTATCCCAAAACCTTTATATATGAAGAAATGAGCGGTATAGGCACCCAATACACCCAGGAGGTTGTTCACCTTGATGTCATCGGTACTAAAAATGCCAACGCCAAGGCGATGCACTTTGTCCTGGTCTTCCTGCCAGGTAAACAGGTATGATGTAAAAGCAACAAAAAGGAACAACGACAGCAGCAGACTTACCGTGCCGGCGATTTTAAATGTACGTTCATCCTTCACAATCTCCTTCATGCTTACATCTGCAACCTTATCCGCCGTAAGTTTGCCAGGATTTGGAGCAGGAGGAGTCTTCTTTTTTAAACGGTTTGCCATGGGCTCTTTAATACGCGTCAAAGATAAATCAATTTAAAAGCGCTGGGATGTGCGTAACCTTTGTGGATACACAACATTTGTGCACAGTGCCCTCTGCCGGATTTCTGCTGCCTTCAGGTATTCTTCCCGCTTGATTAGTAAAAGGGCGTGCAAATGCCCGGTCAAAATCAATTTAGGATTGTGTCTGTTAAAGGGATGTAAAAAACCGTATGGCATCCACCTACGGGCGTTCAGGTGCCAA
Source organism: Segetibacter sp. (assembly GCA_030146445.1). Classification (GTDB taxonomy): domain Bacteria; phylum Bacteroidota; class Bacteroidia; order Chitinophagales; family Chitinophagaceae; genus Segetibacter. The sequence goes on from JASLBT010000467.1 coordinate 593, forward strand.
CTATAACAACAATCTGTCCGCACTTCAATCTATCTTTACGGCGACCTGTTACCTGCATGAAAAAAATCGACGGCTACATACTAAAAAACTTCCTGGTCACTTTCTTTTTTTCAATTTGCCTATTTGCCTTTATTACCATAATTATAGACGTGAGTGAAAAGACTGACGACTTTGTAAAGTCTGGTCTTACTTTCAAAGAGATCATCACCAAATACTACTATGGTTTTGTTCCGCATATTCTCGCAATGCTTTTCCCCTTGTTTGTATTTATTGCGGTGATATTCTGTACCTCGAAAATGGCCGGTCGCAGCGAGGTAGTTGCTATACTTGCGAGCGGCACCAGTTATAACCGATTTATCAGGCCGTTTTTTATAGGTGCGATTTTGCTGGCAACGATCCTTTGGTTCGCAAACCGATATGTAATACCGATCGCAAATGAGATCCGGGTGAGTTTCCAGTCAAAATACATCGACGGCAACAACTCTTACAATCCACTATTGGGCGGACGTAATAACCTCTACTTGAAAATTGATTCCTTTACTTATGCGGGAGTCAATTACTATGACACCTCAACGAAGTCGGGCAGCAGTTTTTTCATGCAGCATGTTAAAGGAAACCAGCTGGACTATAACTTACGCGCTGAAACACTTCGTTGGGATAGCGCCAAACGCAAATGGGTGCTGGAGAATGTTATCGAACGCAGGATTGATGGACTAAGAGAAAGTGTAAGCATGGTTCCGTCAAAAACCATGAATTTCGACTTCAAGCCGCTTGACCTGAAGCGCGACGAGTATACAAAAGATAAACTGATCACCCCTGAACTCGATCAGTTTATAAAAGGCGAGGAGCAACGTGGGGTAGAGGGACTAAATGCGCTCAAGGTTGAGCGATACCGTCGCGATGCTACTCCATTTTCGTTGTTGCTGCTGACGATTATCGGCGTTACCGTTGCAAGCAGGCGTGTTCGGGGAGGTAGTGGGGTTCACCTGGCAACAGGCTTCGTTACCGCCGCTCTCTTCATTCTTACCGATCGCTTTTCCACCATCTTCTCCACTAAAGGCAACCTTTCACCCCTGCTCGCAGCATGGTTGCCAAACATCATGTTTACGTTCGTTGCGTTCTGGTTTTACAAGCGTGCCCCCAAGTAGTTCCGTTGCATAAATCATTCTTATACCGCACATTATTTTTTTCTGTATCCAAGTTGTTTTACCTTAGCCATCTCCCTGCCGACCCTTCCAAATTGCTTTTAGAAGGGTCGAGATTCATCATTCAACATAAAAACATGTCTTGTTATGGGTAAACTAAAAGATCGGTTTAAAGGAAAAGCGGATGTGGCAAATGCAGAATTGAAAGAATTACTAAAGGAACACGGCAAGAAAAAGATTGGTGAAGTTACCCTGGCGCAGGTTTACCAGGGAATGCGGGGAATCACCGGACTGGTTTCTGAAACAAGCTTGTTAGACGCACAGGAAGGAATTCGCTTCAGGGGATATACCATCCCGGAACTTCGCGAGAAACTGCCGAAAGCTGCCGACGGCAATGAGCCACTACCTGAAGGACTTTTCTACTTGATGCTGATTGGCGAATTACCCAACGAAGAAGACGTTAACCATATCACGGACGTTTGGCAGCGTAAAAGCCACGTACCGAACCACGTATTTTCGACCATAGATGCTTTACCGCTTGATGCGCATCCGATGACGATGTTTGTGGTGGGCATCATGGCCCTTCAGACAGAAAGCGGGTTTGCCCGTGCCTATGCTGAAGGCATGAATAAAAAGGACTACTGGGATGTAATGTTCGACGACGCGATGGACCTGATCGCCAGATTACCGCGGGTGGCGGCCTACATCTACCGGAGAAAATATAAAAAAAACCAGCACATTCAACCCAACGGACTTCTTGACTGGAGCGGGAACCTTGCCCATATGATGGGATACAACGACGAGAGTTTCCACGAGCTGATGCGCTTGTACATGACCATACATGCTGACCACGAAGGCGGTAACGTGAGCGCACATACCACTCACCTGGTTGGTTCCGCCCTAAGCGACGCTTACCAGAGTTTGGCAGCTGGTATGAATGGTCTTGCCGGGCCGCTTCATGGACTGGCAAACCAGGAAGTGATCAAGTGGATTTTCGAGCTGCGGGAACAACTTGGAACAGAAAGTCCAAGCGGTGAACAAATAGGCGAATACGTACGCAAGACGCTTTCCGAAGGTAAAGTTGTTCCGGGATACGGACACGCGGTTCTGCGTAAAACGGATCCACGCTTTACGGCGCAGATGGAATTTGGAAAGAAACATATGCCCGACGATCCATTGGTCCAAACAGTTTGGAACATCTACGAAACCGTTCCGCCCATTTTACAGTCACTGGGAAAAGTAAAAAATCCCTGGCCTAACGTTGATGCACATAGTGGGGCTTTGCTCGTGCATTATGGCCTTGTGGAATATGAGTTTTATACCGTGCTCTTCGGCGTCAGCAGGGCGCTTGGGGTACTTGCGAGCCTTTGCTGGGATCGCGCTCTCGGATTTCCATTGGAGCGTCCTAAGAGCGTCACCACCGAACTCGTTAAGCAATGGCTTGACGGTAAAGGTGAAATCTGGGAGGGGTAGAAAAAATTACCGGTCCGATCAGAGGCTGTGCTACGATTAGAGAGTTTTTGGTCGCCGGCACTTGTTCTTTACTCATCATCGTTGTGTCACTCACTTGTACGGCTGACATATGGCGTCAAATCCGCCATACTTCGGACTCAATTGGTCGCAATCAGGAGGTTGGGGCGAACTACCTTGCTCGCCCCGGCAGGCCTGCAAAGATTTTTTTGTTAGCACGAACCTCAACCAATACATTTGCGTCGCTTAAAAGGGGGTTTAGCTCAGCTGGCTAGAGCGTTTGCATGGCATGCAAAAGGTCACCGGTTCGACTCCGGTAATCTCCACAGCTTTAAGACCCCGAAAGGGGTTTTTTTATTTTCGTCATTTTTCGCCTGGATGATTGTGCCCCGGGACATTACCTTTTTACCCAAACACCATTCTCCCGGCGACTGTTTCGGTGTATCCTGTAAACATGTTTACTTACCATCATTCCGACGTAGCTAGTTCTTTATCAAGCTGTCGTTTATCAGCCCATGACGTTTACCTTAGGTAAGTTTCAACTGCAAGCATAATAATACATGGTGTACGAGCCGACAGCCTTATCCAGAAGGCGTAAACGATATCTAATCAAACAATTTGCAGGAAAATAGCTTCAATTTAGAGTAATTTTAAAAATCTATTAATTCTGTAGACTATTACCCGATTTTTGCATTCCATGCTTTATCTTCGCCCCCGGAAAGAGCTTAACACATGATGTTCGTGCATATCTTAAATTGTTTCATCGCCTGTTAAATACTGGTTTTTGTTGTTGTTTGAAAGCCGGTTTCCACGAACCTTGCCCGCCATATTTACACCTAAACGCGCTAAACAGGCACATTATCAATAAGATGCTTCTTACATATCCTGAATATTTATCACAGATCGAGCAGCAGGTAGCCAGCTTATCCATAGGGGAGGTGCTTTCTGAACTAAGCAGCCGGTTTCCCGGACAGGTTACCTTTTCAACGAGCTTTAGTTTCGAGGATCAGGCGATCACGCACATGATTCTGTCTAATAATTTGCCGATCAGCATTTTTACGCTCGATACCGGCAGGCTGTTTCCCGAAACCTACTCGGTTTGGAGTGCAACTAACGAACGGTACAATGCCAGGGTGAAGCCATACTATCCCGATCACAACCTGATCGAAACCTTTGTTTCTACCAAAGGACCCAATTCCTTTTACGAGTCGGTTGAAAACCGCAAGTCTTGCTGTTACATTAGGAAGGTAGAGCCCCTGAAAAGGGCCCTAAATGAACAAGCTGTCTGGATTACGGGATTACGCGCCGAACATTCTACGTCCCGGCACGATATGCCACGGGTTGAGTGGGATGAAGGTAACCAGGTTGTTAAATACCATCCTATTCTGCACTGGACGACAGAAGACGTAAAGGAGTATATACGTAAACACAATGTTCCTTACAATCCCTTGCATGACCGGGGATTTGTGAGTATCGGATGCGCTCCGTGCACCCGCGCGGTCCGTCCCGGCGAAGATTTCAGGGCCGGACGCTGGTGGTGGGAAGATGCTGAGAAAAAAGAATGTGGACTGCACGTTCACGTGGTGGACTAACAAAATAAATAAGGAGATGAGTAAATACCATTTAGATTACCTGGGACAACTGGAGTCGGAAGCCATTCACATCATGCGTGAGGTTGCCGGCCAGTTTGAGCGTCCCGCTTTGTTGTTTTCAGGCGGTAAGGACTCAATTACCCTAGTACACCTTGCCCTTAAAGCCTTCAGGCCAGGTAAATTTCCTTTCCCGCTGGTACACATTGATACCGGCCATAATTTTCCGGAGGCGCTCGACTTTCGTGATGAGCTCGTTGACAAAATTGGTGAAAAGCTGATCGTGCGGAAAGTGGAGGATACCATCCGGGAAAAGAGCCTGACGGAACAAAAAGGAAAATTTGCAAGCCGAAACGCCCTGCAAACCTATACCCTGCTCGACCTCATTGAAGAATTCAAGTTCGACGCCCTTATTGGCGGTGCCCGCCGCGACGAAGAAAAAGCCCGGGCAAAAGAGCGGATATTTTCTGTTCGCGATGAATTTGGCCAGTGGAACCCAAAGCTGCAACGCCCCGAGCTCTGGAATACGTACAACGGCAAGATCCACAAGGGTGAAAACGTTCGTGCTTTCCCGATCAGCAATTGGACAGAACTCGATGTATGGAATTACATCCGTCGCGAGAATATCGAACTTCCCTCAATCTATTTCTCACACGAGAGAGAAGTGCTTCAGCACGAAGGACAACTTGTGGCAATTTCTGAATTTATAAAGCTCGAACCAGGCGACGTTGTGCTAAAGAAGAAGGTACGGTACCGCACTGTTGGCGACATGACCTGCACTGCAGCAGTGGAGTCAAACGCAACAGCAATCGACGACATCATCAACGAGATCATTGCAACGAAAACAAGTGAGCGTGGTGAAACCAGGATTGACGACAGGGTTTCAGAAGCAGCAATGGAAGATCGTAAAAAAAGCGGCTACTTCTAACCTGGAAAACGCACCAACAAATAAAAAATAACAACCAGGTCGATTTTAACGATCCGGAAAACTCTTCAAAATACCTGTAAATAAAGGCATGGATATCTTACGATTTATAACAGCTGGCAGTGTGGATGACGGAAAAAGTACCCTGATCGGTCGTTTGTTATACGACAGCAAATCCATACTTATCGACCAGCTTGAAGCTATTGAGAAACAAAGCAAAAACAAAGACCTTGGGGAGATTGACCTTGCTTTGTTGACGGATGGGCTGCGTGCTGAAAGGGAACAGGGCATTACCATAGACGTCGCTTATAAATACTTTTCAACACCGAAGCGCAAGTTCATCATTGCCGACGCACCCGGCCACATACAGTACACGCGTAATATGGTTACGGGCGCATCAAATTCCGAACTTGCGATTATTCTGGTTGACGCGCGGAACGGGGTAGTGGAACAAACACGCCGGCACTCTATTATCGCTTCCCTGCTGAACATTCCGCACATCGTAGTTGCGATCAATAAAATGGACCTGGTTGGTTACTCCGAAGAAGTTTATAACCAAATCGTAGAAGATTACAAAGAAGTTGCAAAATCGTTAGGATTAAAAGACGTTAAGTATATACCCATCAGCGCGTTGGACGGCGACAATATCGTGGAGATTTCTCCCAACTTCCCCTGGTATGATGGTGAGTCGCTACTGCACTACCTCGAAACCATAGAAGTGGAAAATGACGTAAACCTTACTGATCCACGGTTTTCGGTACAGTATGTTATTCGTCCACAGGTTACCGAACTGCACGACTACAGGGGATATGCAGGAAAGGTGATCAGTGGGGTATATCGTAAGGGAGACAAGGTTGTGGTGCAGCCCTCCGGTATAGAGAGCACCATTTCGTCCATTGAAATCGGAGGCAAGGAAACAGATGAAGCTTTCGCCTTACAAAGCGTGGTATTACACCTGGAGGATGATGTTGATGTGAGTCGGGGCGACCTTATTGTGAGAAGAGATAATCAGCCAAACACCGAACAGGAATTCGAAGTGCTGCTCTGCTGGATGGGCAACAAACCACTGGTCCCGGGTAATAAATACCTGTTCCAGATCCACAGCCGGGTAGTGCGTGCAGTTGTACGCGAGATCGCCTATAAACTTGATGTGAACACTTTACAACAACAACCCGCACCGGAAAGGGCCGAACTAAACGACATCATCAGGGCAACGATCAAAACAGCTTCGCCGGTGCCATTCGACTCCTATAGAAAATTACGTGACAACGGAGGCGCCATCCTGATTGATGAAACAAGTTGCGTAACAGTGGGTGCATGTATGATTCAATAAAATTTTTTATACACGTTTGATCTGGTAACCAATGACAGGTAGACTTACACATAAAGGCAAAGTGATCCTTGCAGGAGCCGGCCCCGGCGATCCTGAGCTGATCACGTTAAAAACTGCGCGTTACCTGCAGCAGGCCGACGTAGTATTGACCGACCGGCTTGTAAGCGAAGAGATTTTGAGCACCCATGTAAGACCCGAAGCAGAGATCATTTACGTAGGAAAGCAGTCGGGACAGGAGCGTTCTACCCCACAAGATACCATTAACGAACTGCTCGTTTTTTATGCTAAACAGGATAAGCTTGTTGTACGGCTAAAAGGCGGCGACGTATCGATTTTTTCTAACGTTATGGATGAACTGCTGACGTTGGTTGAGAACAATATCCCATACGAAATTGTACCAGGTATAACAGCAGCATCCGGGGCGGCGGCAATGTCGGGTATTCCATTAACCGCACGTGGTTATTCAACGTCGGTGAGGTTTCTTACCTGCTACAAGTCGAACCAGCTATCAGATTACTATTGGAAGGAACTTGCTTTGACGAGCGACACACTTGTTTTTTACATGTCCTCTGAAACGCTGGATATTATTGTAGATAAACTTGTTTCAAACGGTATAGCAAATGACGTTATGCTCGCTGTGGTAGAACAGGCGACTACACCCTTGCAGAAAGTACATACCTGGCCAATACACGAATATCCAACGGGAAATTGCACATCGTATGTTTCACCGTCTTTGGTAATTATTGGTAAAGTAGTCGCGCTGCATGAAAAGTTCAATTGGCTCACAACAAGAGCCTGTGATGATCATTATTTTAAACCCGTTGACCAGGTAATCGAACAGGTTAAGTTGAGTGCATAATTACTGCAGGCAAGTTTAAAGCCGGCATCAGCATCAGCTGTAATCAGCAACAAAATAAGGCAACATGCTTACAGAAAGTAAACTTAAAATATTCCAGGATTTCTTAACCGCGTTATCCCCGGATGAAGTACTATGGGTTAACGGATACCTCAACGGAGTTGTTGCACAACGCAACGTTCAGCCAACGGCGGCGGTGGCAAAACCCACTGTAAATAAGATTACCATCACCTACGGCACCGAAACAGGCAACTCCAAAAAGATCGCCACCGACTTTGCTTCAAAGGCTAAGAAGAACGGTATAAACGTGAAGCTGGTAAGCCTTGATCAATACCGGTTGAACGACTTGCAAAAGGAAGAATATTTTCTTACGGTCGTAAGCACCCATGGCGATGGAGAACCACCGGCTGCTGCAAAAAAATTCTACGACCACATTTACAATAATGGTTTCAGGTTCGACAAGTTGAAGTATGGTGTGCTTGCGCTGGGTGATACTTCGTACCCCCTATTTTGCAAGACCGGTGAAGATATCGACGAGCAGCTCAACAAGCTTGGTGGTAACCGCATCAGCCCTCTACAGAAATGCGACCTCGAGTTCGACCAGGAAGCTAATCAGTGGTTCGACAATGTGCTAAAGCAGCTTAGCAATCCTGCTACAGAAACAAAGGCGACACCTGTTGTACTAGCGCCTGAGGTGCTGGTGGCAAAAAAGTCGAATACAAAAAAGATCTACACCGGAACTGTCCTGGCCAACATCAACCTAAACGACAGGGGCTCGGCAAAAGAAACCTACCACATTGAAATGGCGGTAGACGAAACAGAATATGAGCCTGGCGATTCGATTGGTATTGTTCCCGATAACCAGACCTCCACAGTGGAAGCCATAATATCGGTGACAGGTATAGATCGCAATAAAGAAGTTGAATATCGCGACGAATGGTTCACCGTTTTTGACCTTTTGAAAAAGCGGGTGAACATCGTTTACCTGGCACCGTCGGTCGTGAAAAAATATGCGGCACTTGTTGGCCAACAAATCCCGGACGGAAAAATTGACCTGCTTGATCTGTTGCGGATCTACCCGGTTAAAGATGCGAACCAATTTGAAGAGGCACTTGCAATATTAAACCCAATTGCGCCACGGCTATATACGGTTGCAAGTTCTCCCGAGGCGCATAGCGGCGAAGTACACCTTACGGTCGAAAAAGATGAATTTCACCTTGATGGTGAAGAGCGTTTTGGATTGTGTTCCACCTATCTCGGTGATATGGAAGTCGGTTCGGAGATCAGGTTTTTTGTTCAGAAAAATAAACGCTTCAGGTTACCTGCGGACGACAAAGACGTGATCATGGTTGGGCCCGGTACCGGGATCGCCGCATTCAGATCTTTTCTTGCTGAACGCGACGCGAAGGGTGCATCGGGTAAAAATTGGCTCTTCTTTGGTGAAGAGCAATTTGCTACGGATTTCCTGTACCAGACTGAGATCCAGAACTGGGTGGACATCGGCGTGCTGAACCAGGTGAATGTTGCCTTTTCGCTTGACCAGGCGGAAAAACTATATGTGCACCATAAAATGTTGCAACATGGAGCACAGCTGTACGATTGGTTGCAGTCAGGTGCTTACCTATACGTATGCGGGCAGAAAGATCCGATGAGCGTTTGGGTTGAAGCTGCGTTGCTGGAAATTATAGAACAACATGGTCAGAAATCGAAAGATGAAGCCAAAGCGTATTTTGACGGGTTGAAAGAAGAAGGAAGGTATTCAAAGGATGTTTATTGATGGTGTGGACCGGATACCGGGGCCCCAACCAGCATTATTGAATTGGCTTTGTTTATTTAACGTGTGCAGTGATATAGCTGCGCATTGTATAGAAAGTACAAGAGAGTGACACAACGATGTTGCCCAAAGAACAAAAGTTGGTCCCCAAAAAATTATTGTGGTGAGCATATGCCGCAAGGCAATAGAAGATAAAATATCATGAGCAATTTATCGCATATAGAAAAAGTAAAGGAAAGCAGCCTTGGTTTGCGGGGATCGATAACTGAGAGTCTTTCCGATGAACTTACCGGAGCGATCCGCGAGGATGACCAGGCACTGATTAAGTTCCATGGTACGTATCAGCAGGATGATCGCGACCGTCGCGAGGAGAGGGCTGCGAAAAAGCTTGACCGGCTTTACAGCTTTATGGTCCGCTTGCGTTTACCAGGTGGGTTTTTAACAGCCGATCAGTGGATCGCTATGCACGACGTTGCGGGCGAACATTCGACAGGTGTGATTAAAATCACTACCCGGCAAACGGTGCAGCTCCACGGCATATACAAATCCAAGATAAAGCCGACCATGCAGGCTTTTAACGCGGCAAAACTCGACTCGATTGCTACGTGTGGTGATATTAACAGAAACGTTTTATGCAGTGCTCATCCAAAGCAGTCTGCTATTCACGAAGAAGTGTTTGCTTATGCAGACCGGATCAGCACGCTGCTGATGCCAAAAACAAAAGCGTGGTACGAGATATGGCTCGATGATGAAAAGGTTTACGACCGTAAGGAAGAAGTAGACCCGCTATACCAGGAAAGGTATATGCCACGCAAGTTTAAAATTGCGATTGCCATACCACCCAATAACGACGTGGATGTTTATGGAAATGATATAGGGCTGATCGCGGTAATCCAGGATAATGTGTTGGTAGGTTTTAACATAGCCATTGGCGGTGGACTTTCCACTACACATGGGAACCCTGAAACCTATGCGCGACTTGCAACTGTTATTGGATTTGTAGAAAGTGGTGAAAAAACGCTTAAGGCGATATACGAGATATTAACTGTTCAGCGTGACTACGGCAACCGCAGTGATCGCAAGATGGCCCGCCTGAAATATACTGTTGACCGTCTTGGTGTGAAGAAGTATAGAGCTGAAGTGGAAAAGCGCATGGGTTTTAGATTTCAAGACCCACGTGTCGCGCAATTTGACAGCCGGACGGATTATTACGGATGGGAGCAAAACCATGAAGGGCTTTGGTATTACACCGTATTTGTTGAGAATGGCCGGGTATTAGACGATGAGCAGGTGGCTTTAAAAGAGGCCCTGTTGCAGGTTGCTAAAACGGGGAAAGTAACATTTAGGTTTACGACCAATCAAAATGTAATCATCAGCGACGTTCAACCTGCTGATAAGCCCCTTATCGATTCAATCCTGCAGGAGTTTAGAATAATTGAACACACCAATCGGGCGTCGGCTTTACGCAAAAATGCGATAGCGTGTGTAGCCTTACCTACCTGCCCGCTTGCGCTGGCCGAAGCGCAACGTTATTTGCCGACTTTACTCTCAAAGATAGAGCCGCTGCTTGAAAAGTACGGACTCACTAACGAGAACATCATAACCAGAATGACCGGCTGCCCCAATGGTTGCGGCCGCAGTTATATCTCTGAAATAGGATTTGTGGGTACAGGCCCGGGCAGGTACAACCTCCACCTCGGTGGCGACCACGAAGGCGAGCGCCTCAACCGGATCTATAAAGAGAACCTTGATGAGGAAGCCATCCTCGTTGAGCTCGATAAGGTATTTGAGCGGTTTACCCGGGAGCGGGTTGCAGACGAAAGGCTGGGTGATTATGCGATTAGGAAGCACCTTGTTTAACCCTGTGGTAAAGGGTGTGCATCCCGTTTGAGCATCAGATATAAATCGATGGTCATGATGATTGTTCGCCTGTAGCCATACGCTGCATGAGATGTACCCTGATTACTAATTCCCGCAGTTAAATTACCGGATTATGCTTTCGATGAAAACGCAATATGCTTTCCAGGCTTTGATGTACATGGCGCAGCAACAGCATAACAGGCCGGTGTTAATTGCGGAGATATCTGAGCAAAAGCTTATCCCTATCAAGTTCCTGGAAAACATTTTATTACAGCTGCGCAAAGCCGGTTTGCTTGAAAGCAAAAAGGGAAAAGGCGGCGGGTATTATTTTGCAAAGCAGCCGGAAGACATAAAACTTTCTTCGGTGATGCGACTGCTTGATGGCCCTATTGCTTTACTGCCTTGCGTTAGTTTGAACTGGTATACCAAGTGTAAGGGTTGTGAAGAAACGTGCTGTGGATTAAACAAGGTAATGAAAGATGTAAGGGATGCATCCCTGGCGATATTGGAAACGAGCACGGTGGCTGATATCGCCGGAACATCTTTAGCAAAGGTGCCGTGTATCTGATCCATCGATAGAGCTGCAAATGCCTGGCAGAACCGGGTGCAATATAACTGCGACAAAGGTGTATACAAACGAAAAGATTATGAATGATATTAATTCATCAGTGGTTGCAGAACCGGTTTTAACTGGCCGAAGTGAAAACAGCAACAACCTTTTCCCGGTTTTTCTTAAACTGGAAACTCTTCGTTTACTCATCATTGGTGGCGGATATGTCGCTTTGGAAAAACTACATGCGGTTATCCAGAATTCACCGTCTACCAGGATTATGATGGTGGCGTCGCAGTTTAGCGATGATACCCGCCACGCCGCTGAGGCGCACGAAAATGTAACCACTTTTGAACGTCCATATGAAGCCGCAGACCTGGAGGCTGCAGATATTATTATCGCTGCGGTAAACGATATCCCCACCAGCGAAAAGATCCGCAACGAAGCACATGCAATTGGCAAACTGGTGAATGTTGCCGACAAGCCGGAGCTCTGCGACTTTTACCTGAGCTCGGTGGTAAAAAAAGGAAACCTGAAAATCGCGATCTCTACCAACGGAAAGTCACCAACCATTGCAAAAAGGTTAAAGGAAACATTCCAGGAAGTATTGCCGGCTGAACTTAACGAAGTGCTCGACAATATGGAGACCATCCGGAACAAAATGAAGGGTGACTTTACTACGAAAGTAAACCGGCTCAACAAGATCACTAAGGTGCTGACAACCGAAGACGAGCAGGATAAAAAAGGAGAGACCCGGTGGAGGCGTATAGCATCATATTTTGTTTTTGCTTTTTTCTTTATGTTGTTTGGTCACATGCTTTTGTCATTTGTGCCTTTCAACGATATCTGGGGTGGCCTTCTTGGTGTAACCCGGAACATGGACAAGCACTTCTACCTGATGATCCTTGCTGGTTTCTTAGCACAGTTGGTCGACGGAGCGCTTGGCATGGGTTATGGCGTTACCTGTACGACCGTGCTGTTGTCAATCGGTATTAACCTTCCGGCGATCAGCGGAAGCATTCATACGGCAGAGATGTTTTCGAGTGCAGCTTCGGGTTATAGCCACTATCGTTTTGGAAACGTGAATAAAAAACTTTTTAAGGTGTTGCTGATCCCCGGAATATTGGGGGCGGTAGTTGGTGCCTGGTTGCTCAGTAAATTTGGTGATGAGTATGCCCCATACATCAGGCCGGTACTGGCGAGTTATACCTTGATCCTCGGATTAAAAATCCTATTTACGGCATTTAAAAAGAAAAGGAAACCGGCAAAAGTAAAACATGCAGGATGGCTCGCAGGTGCAGGCGGATTTCTCGACTCCTTTGGCGGCGGCGGTTGGGGCCCCCTTGTAACGAGTACCCTGATATCCAAAGGCAGAACGCCACGTTATGTAATCGGAACGGTGAGCATAACAGAGTTTTTTGTTACACTGGCGAGCGCCATTACCTTCTTCTCGCTCATCGGATTGAGTCACTGGCAGGTCATTATCGGGCTTATCATAGGAGGTGTGCTCGGAGCGCCGCTGGCAGCCCGCCTATCTGGAAAACTTCCTGTCAAAACAATGTTTATCTGTGTTGGTTCGATGGTCATTTTGTGGAGCTTTTGGATCCTGCTAAAATCGGTCGGTGTTTTCTAGCCGGCAATCAATCTGCCATTATAGCGATAAGCGATTAAAATCCTGAGCTGTCCGGTTAAATGGTTCTGATAGAATACATTTGCAAAAACGGATATCAGATGGTTACGATTACAATAAACAGGGTTGAAGGAGACTTCGGCTTTGAGGCATCGGATACAAACGGTCATGTGGTTCGGCTCGACACCAGCACAGAAACGGGTGGCAACAACTTTGGTGCCCGCCCAATGCAGGCGGTATTGATGGCCTTAGGCGGATGTAGCGGCATCGACGTCATATCAATCCTTAAAAAGCAGCGGCAGGTTGTCGAGGGATTTTCAATGAAAATAGAAGGAGAGCGGGAAAAAGGAAAAGAACCTGCTTTATGGGAGTTTGTAAACATTGACTTTGAACTTACCGGGAACATAGATGAAGATAAGGCATACCGCGCATGTGCTCTATCAATTGATAAATATTGCTCGGTTGCCGAAACGCTTCGACGCGGCGGCACAAAGATTACCTGGAAGGTACAGGTAAAGAAACCTTAACAAGCCCAGGCGCGGCTTCTCACCAAAGACTATTTCTCCAAAGATGGAATTACACCCGATTACCCAGGCTATACGAATTCAAACCGAACGTTCCGGTCAGAAGGAACATTCAACTCCATTGTTTCTTACCAGCAGCTTCACATTCGACAATGCAGAAGATATGCGTGCGGCTTTTGCCGATGAAACAGATGACAACATTTACAGTCGCTTCAGCAATCCAAACGTAAACGAGTTTATTGATAAAATAGTGGCCCTGGAAGGAGCTGAAGCAGGTTATGCTACAGCTACGGGTATGGCCGCCGTGTTTGCATCTTTTATGGCATTATTGAAACAGGGGGATCACCTGCTTTCGTGTAATGCGGTATTTGGCAGTACGCATAATATTATCAAAAAGTGGTTGCCTAACTATGGTATAGAAGCGAGTTATGTTGGTGCAAATAATCCTGAGGAATGGGAAGCGGCAATCAGGCCCAATACAAAAATGATCTACCTGGAAACTCCCACCAATCCCGGTCTAGAGTTGATTGATCTTGAATTTGCTGCCACTCTTGCTAAAAAGCACAACCTCATCTTAAATGTAGACAATTGTTTTGCTACCCCTCTCAACCAGCGGCCGATCGACTTTGGTGCTAACCTGGTTGTTCATTCGGCCACGAAATGGATCGATGGACAGGGTAGGGTACTCGGTGGAGTTATCGTCGGCGATAAGAAGCTTGTACACGATATATACCTTTTTTGCCGTAATACCGGTCCCGCACTGGCGCCGTTTAATGCCTGGGTTCTCAGTAAAAGCCTCGAAACACTCGATGTTCGTATGGAGCGTCATGCAAAAAATGCGCTGCATATCGCCTCGGCGCTCGAGAACCATCCAAAGATCTCCTGGCTGAAATATCCCTTTTTGCCAAGTCACCCTCAGCACCAGGTAGCTTTAAAGCAGATGAAAAACGGCGGTGGCATTTTATGTTTTGAGTTAAAGGGTGGTCTCGAAAGCGGTCGCAATTTCCTGAATAGCCTTCAACTGATGACAGTTACTGCCAACCTGGGTGATAGCCGCAGTATTGCCTCGCATCCGGCCAGTACAACACATGGTAAACTCACGGATGAAGAACGGCTTGAAGTAAATATTACTCCGGGGCTGATACGGATTTCAGTAGGGCTTGAATATGCCGATGATATATTGAATGATATTTTACAGGCACTCGAAAAATGTTAGCGGTACAGTAGTGTTCAATCTAACACCCCGTCTGGTGCGCCTGAACACGCATTAACCGCAGGCAAAGCTTTATTCGAAGCACGCAAACTTTCATTTAAAGCCGTACTTAAATATTTTGAAGAACCGTCATCGCACTTAATTTGCACCAGCAGGCTTTATGAGCGTTAAAAAGAGTTATTCCCCGGTACCCTATGCTTTTGCTTCGGTATTGTGTTTTGTTCCTCCGATACTTATTCAATTTCTCTGGATGAATGCAACGGATGAGTCACTAGGCTTTCGGAGTCGTATAGGTGAATTCCTGTCTTTTTTCCCGATCTTCCTGCAACATTTTACAACCATTAACCTGATTTCGATCGGCTTTTGTATTGGCGGTATATTGCTTGCCTGCATCGCATTCAGGAACCGTGCAGCATCTTCAACCGCGGCTGCGATGTTATTGGTGACAGCCGGACTTCTTTTGGGAAT
>JASLBT010000474.1 GCA_030146445.1 Segetibacter sp.
TTCCTCTCTCAGGTCCCCGGGAATAGCGATGGCTTTGCGACCTTCTGCCTTAATCAGTGCTATGACTTCCTTTGCATCAGCCTCTTCCAGTGGATGATAGTTGATCGCCACGTCAGCTCCCTCACGTGCATACGCGATAGCGGCGGCACGTCCGATCCCCGAATCTCCTCCGGTGATCAAAGCCTTTCGTCCCCTTAAGCGCCCGGACCCTTTATAGCTGTTTTCACCATGATCGGGCTGAGGATCCATCTTGCTGCCAAGGCCTGGCCAGGGTTGCGATTGCTCCTTAAATGGAGGCTTCGGATACCTGGTGGTTGGATCCTCTAAACCCGGAGCGCCCGCAAATGGCGCTGCATTCACCGGCAAAATGGTTTCAGCTGCTACGCCGGCTAAGTCGGCACTTAAACCATCACTTACTTCGCGTGGGTGGATGTCATTTTCTTGGGTTACAGCTGCTGCGTTTTGCGAAACTTCAGCTTCGTTGAATTCTGCATTCGACATAGGTAAAATATTTGGATGTACTAATTGTTTATTCCGAAAAGCGCAAACCACCACTGGCGACGTAAACAGCTATACGCAGAAGCGGCGCTTTATGGTAAATTGGCGACAAAAATTAAACCCGACCGATGACCCGGCAGGAACAATTTGATATCAAAACATTGTATAACATGTTCTACAATGTTCGGGAATAGCCTTTACTGAGGCTATCAATAAACATTCTTACAAATTTGAACCCGAGGTAAAAAATTTGGTGATGGCGTTTAGTGTATAACAACGTTCGGGGTCACATAGGTCTGTAGTACCTGGCAAACCAATAAAAATTATAGAACTTACTGCCCTCAGTTAGTAAGGGAAATTGATCAGAATCACTAACTCCCGGAGTTCTACACCAGTGCATAAGCTTACGGCTATTCTGGCCCGTTATACAACAGGCTAAAGGTTTATAAAACCGGCCTGGTCCGGAAACGCTTACATAAACATCAGGCTTTCAAAAAATGCAGTTGCCGGCTTGTAATTCCTGGTGTATCTTAAAATCTTAAGTACCGTCCTCTATGCTTGTGACCCCCGAATCCCTGGTTGGTGACGCACACCCGGCGATCAACCTTTTCAATCAAATTTGAATAACAAATGAAAAAATCAATGTTTTCCATTTTGCCCCTCGTTGTTATGTTTTGCCTTGGTTTCGCATTCAGGGCATTCACCACTTTAAACAAACAAGAGTTGTCGCCAAAAAAGGTCACCGGCATCGGTGGGATCTTTTTCAAGTGCAAGGACCCGGATAAGGTTCGCGATTGGTACAAAACTCACCTCGGCTTAAATACCAATAAATACGGGACTGTTTTTGAGTGGAGGCAAGGTGCTGACACTTCTAAGAAAGGCTTTACGCAATGGAGTCCTTTTCCTGAAACAACCAAATACTTCGGACCCTCCACAAGGGAGTTTATGATCAATTACCGGGTTGCGAACATGGACGAACTCGTAAAGCAGCTCAAAAAAGATGGGGTACAACTAATGGATACCATCCAAACTTTCGAGTATGGAAAATTTGTTCATATACTTGACGTAGAAGGAAACAAGGTTGAACTTTGGGAGCCAAATGACATTGAATATGAAAAGATGGGTAACAAGCTCGGTAGTACAAGTACAAAGTGAGCAGGATGGAACCAAGCGATCAACTTCTTTACGTATAATAGTTAGGAAAACCGGGTACAACCTATAACAGCATTATATTGAAAAGCAGCTTATATCAATGCCTGAAAACAAATACTTGTCACCAGAAGAAAGGGAAGCAGTGCTGAATGCTTTACGACGCCGTTTTGAGAAAAACATGAAGCGTCATAGAGGTCTTGATTGGCTTAGCATACAGGCAAAGCTGGAAGCCGATGTCGAAAAACTGTGGTCATTGAGCCAGATGGAAAAGACCGGCGGAGAACCAGACGTCATTGGTTTCGATAAAAAAAGCGGTGAATACGTCTTTTGTGATTGTTCTGGTGAAAGTCCCAAAGGTCGCCGAAGTGTTTGTTACGACTACGAAGCCCAGGAATCCCGAAAAGAGCACAGACCCGAAAATAATGCTGTGGATATGGCTGCAGCAATGGGCATTGAACTGCTTACTGAAGAACAATACCGGGATCTCCAAAAAATTGAAAACTTCGATACAAAAACATCAAGTTGGGTGAAAACCCCGGATGTGATCAGAAATCTTGGTGGTGCCCTGTTTTGCGATTACCGCTATGGGCATGTTTTCGTATACCACAACGGTGCACAATCTTACTATGCCGCAAGGGGATTTCGAGGCTTGCTCAGGGTTTAGGAATATAGCGTTTGTGAAACGGAGCATGCATACTCCTGTCGGATAAATGCACTTTCCGTGTTCAGGAGTTTGCAAGAAGGCGGCTGACTAGTTAAGGGTGCGTAGCACACGATCATCTTCGGCGAATCTCTACACGTCAAAGCCGGTTCGATAACTTCAATTTAGCACGATTTCCCTAACGATGATATAAATACCCATCACCAATACAAACCAACCAAAGCCCCTTTTTAACTTTTCACTATTCACCCGTTGATTGAAATATCCTCCGATGAAAATCCCTGCCATCGCAATCGCGGAGATCTGAATGATAAACATCCAATCAATCGGGTGCCGCCCAATGTCACCAATGAAGCCGATGAGAGAGTTGAGCGCAATGATTGAAAGGGATGTACCTATTGCTTCCTTTATGGGCAACTTCATCAACAGCACCAGCGCCGGAATTAACAGGAACCCGCCGCCGGCTCCCAGGAAGCCGGTTACAAGACCAATCATAAAACCATAGACAACTAAAATGCCTGGCTTGGCATTCGACGTGGCCCCGCCTGCAGCTTTTTTGCTATTGATCATCGAGGCAGAAGCGGCTACCATCAGGATGGCAAAAACGACCATCACAAACAAGCTATGGGTTACCTGGAAATTGCCGATCGTAAAAAACACATCCGGCAAATAAGGAATGATGAACTTACGGGCGATAAATACGGTTGTCACAGATGATGATCCGAATAACAGCACCGTTCTGAAGTTCACTAGCCCTTTACGATAATAATTAAAAGCGCCTACAAGGCTCGTGAACCCTACAATAAAAAGAGAATAGGAGATCGCCATTGTTGGAGAAATAGCAAACAGGTAAACCAATACCGGAACAGTTAAAATCGAACCACCTCCACCGATCAGCCCAAGTGTAACCCCGATAAACAATGATGCTATATACCCCGCAGCTTCCATTCCGCAAATCTAATCCGATTAACGTGTGTGACCTTTGATATCTGTCACCTCCGTTTAATGTTGCAGCACTCATCTAATGGGGTGTCCGGCCAGGGTAGTTGTTCACGTCCTGAATTTTTTTGGTCGCCGGCTGTAGTCACCTGGCCGGACATCGTTGCCCGGCTGCGCCAGTCGGACGGGCGACGTTCAACTGGAGCCGCTATGGTTAAGCAACAGACTGCCGTTTTTAAATAGTCCCGGCATATCAGTTTAATAACCTTGGCAGAACGCTACGGATGCTTATAACCCTAATCCGATATGCTTACTGCCTTCCTGCAATAACGAGTATCCAGGACCTGGCTCAACATAAAATCGGCTACGTTGGCCCGGGAAATTTTCAGGCTGAGATCCCTGAACTTTCCATCGAAGCCAATTTTAAATTTGTTGGTAAGCGTTCCGTCATGTAAGGCACCCGGTCTAACAATCGTGTAATCAACATGCGAATTGACCAGGGAACACTCTTGCTCCTGGTGGTCCCGGAACGCCTTTTTTAGCACGAAGCCGAACATCACATACTTCCAAATGAAGTTCAGGTTTCCATAGCTATCGCCTGCGCCTAACGTAGTAAGACAAATCAAACGATTAGCTTTTGAACCGTTCATGGCACTGATGATATTCCTGGTGCCGGCGGCCCTCACTTTGCCGATCTTTCCATCACCAATCGTGCACAACACCGCGTCGTGATTTGCTATGGCACTTTCCACGTCTGCCCTATTTAAAACGTCTCCTTTGATGAGCTTAAGATTTTTGTTTGAAAGTGCTTGCAGCTTCCCGGGATTACGGGCAAAGGCTGATACTTCGTGTCCCTGCTGAAGGGCTTGTTTTACAATGAGAACACCAACGCTGCCCGTGGCACCAAATACAATTAACTTCATAGCAAATAGTTTTATGATGCCACAAAGTTGGCGGACGCGTACTTCGAAGAATAGAACAAAACCGACACTTGAGATACCAGCTAAATTGAAAAGGCCTTAGGTGTTTTACCAGTAAAGGATTTAAATACCCTGACGAAATGTGAGTGGTCGGCATAGCCGTTTTCGTAAACGATATCGCTAAGTTTGGTAAACTCCTTTAAGGTGAGTTGTGCCATCGACGATTGAAACTGTATGATCTTCGCAAATTGTTTCGGCGACAGCCCTGTCTCGCCAAGAAATCGACGCTCCAGCGTCCTGGCGTTAAGCTTAAGTTCTTTCGCAAGATCAGCTATACTTTTCTGCCCCTTGCTGGCAATGATAGTTTCAATCACCTGTTTCATTTTAAAGTCGCAATGTTGTCGCTTAGCCTCAAAATTATCGCACAGAACAGCGGTAATACTTTCGACCAGGTGTGGAACATCCTTGCTTGTTAATTGCCCTGATGAAAAAATCGGGGAGTCAAATCCGTTTACATGGCTGAGGTCATAGCAATTGTCATTGATGCTTTCTGGCGATATGTTAAACAGGCTTTTTAATACGAAGGGGTAGAACTGAAAAATAATGATGATGTAAGGCCCGGTTAGTTCCAGTTGAACAGGTTTTATCGTTTGTCCGTAAATAAAAAGTAGGGGCATTTGCTTATTGTGTGGGTTAACGCTGAGTCCTTTTGCGGATTGATGAAAAATTAGTCCGGGATAACCATCTGCAAAAAAAGGGAGACTTGTCTTAATACTTTCGTCCTCATTTTCGAAGACGATGATATTTTTGACAAACAAGTCAACGGATTTACCAGGTTGTTTCATTTGTAAATTCATCGGCGATTAAAATTATTATTAGCTCCGCTTAATTGACTTGTCGAAAGAAAACGCAAAAGGGCCCTCTTAACAGCGGTGGTTGCTAATGCTTTTTGTGCCGGTTTATAAACTCCGGGATTTGTCGCCTTAATTCAGCTTTGAACCGGCAAGAAGAGGGACGATACCACTCAGGCGCTGCCATGTAACACAACAGTAAAACGGAGCGTCGCCCGTCCGACTGGCGCAGCCGGGCGGGCAACGATGCCCGACCAGAGTTCCCCCCGCGGGTTCCATAAAAATCGTCTTCATGGTTTTATGATCGCGTCAAATTCCCATTCTAAAGTCTTTGATACTGCTTTGCGTTAAACTGAAATCTTCGAAGGTTGAGGTTGTTCCATTACCAACGGGTGCCTGGGTACTCACACCAATCCAAACGTCGGCCGGGTAGTTGTTCCGAAAGAGTCTTACCAATTGCCACGTTTTGCTATCGAGTGAATAATAGAACCCGATGGTCTTTGTGTCGGAAGATATTTTCATATACATGCTTGCACTGTCAATCACGTCGTGGTTGTTATCGTCGGATGTTTCGATGGTCCGCACGGTAACGGCGCGGGTAAGCATTCTTTCATCTCTCTCGAAAGCAAACTTGAACCAGTTATCTTTGTTCAAATAGATATACATCGTTCCTGCGTCGTATACATCATTAAATGTGGGAGTGACCTTTGCAGTAAATGTAAACGGCTTGCTGTTGTCGAGTTTAGACAGCAATACGGGTGCGGTACTGTTGGACAGCTTTCCGTCAGGGTCGTTGAAATTGTCGCTTTTTGCGTTGGCTTTAAGCACAAGTCTGCCATTATCAACACTAACAAGATACTTCGCTTTGTTGAGGGATTTGGTAAATTCAATGCCCGGTAATTTTACCGAACACTCTTCACCTTTTTCAACAGTAGTGCTTTTACAACTACTTATTAATGAAAGAATGATAAGCGTGTAAGAACAAAGTTTTTTCATAGTTGGTGTATTGGTTATTTATCAATACTGGTGACGGCTGCTTAAATGCATATACTATTTCCGCTGCTATCAATTACTAAACGCTGCAGATGAGTACACTAAGGACAATCGCTCTCACCAGCTTCAAGGCAAAGGCACATGTAACGGGCGAATCTATACCTGAACAGACTGCGTACACCTAATTGCAAATGATCAGGCGATAAATACAGGTAAATCAACAGAGTTCAATATCATCTATGGTTATCCCGGTTTTGCCAGCGTTCTTGTTCCAACAGGATCATTTCACGCACAATATAACCTGAAATCTTGTAGGTAAGTCTGCTAACCCGTTACAAACGAACTTTTGGATAAGCTCTCAAATTTTATGAGGAGAATATCCGGCTTTGCAGCACTTGTTTAAAAAACGGACACTATTTTAACATCGCCCGGGCCATCGTAAATAAGGAAGAATAAGCCGGTAAGGAGATCGGTGGAAGCAATCCGTGAATAAGGATAGAAGCCGGCAGCGGCGGTGGGGCAAACATAAAAGAGGCTGCTTCAGCACTGAAGCAGCCTCTCCTGGAGTGTTTTGAATAGGTTAAAATGAATTGGCGGCACACGCCCCCTGCATTGTTCCGGTAAGGTTAATGATTCCTTACGGGTGAGTAGAAGTTCCTGTTGAAGTACTTCCTTCATCTCCTGATTTATTAAATTCCTTTTTGATCAGGTCAACGGCCATGTCTTTTGCAGCGTCGATGGTTTCTCCATACTCCTCCTGGAGATGAGACGCCTTTTCCTGCAGGTTTTGCGCGATCTCTTTGCCTTTGGCAGCTAATCGTGTCCTGGTCTGCCTACCTTTTTCAGTTGTCAGACTCCAGATCATGGCTCCTGCAACCCCGGCAATCACAGCGCTTACGAGCAGTTTATTATTGTTGTCGTTGTCTGTATAGTTTGCGCCATACAGGTTACTTGTGGCATAATCGTCACCAGTGGCGTACGATGAACTTCCCATATTGCTGCTACCTTTTGATATACCGAGTTTCTGTTTGCCTTTAGCCAACAGGTCAGCGGCACCGTCTTTTGCAGCCTCAAACTTATGGGCCACAGCATCCGTTACACCAGAGACCTTGTGCTTAAGATTATCCGCTACTTTTTTG
>JASLBT010000479.1 GCA_030146445.1 Segetibacter sp.
TTTCAGACCTACCCGGGAAGTGAAAAGAACGATTATTTAATTGTTAACTAAATACTATTTCATTTCTCCCGCTGATTGATTTATCCGTTGCTCCCCTAAATTTTCGGCGTAATTGGTAGTATTTTTGTAAGACAAGACGCACTATGGTTCGATATTTAATCCTTTTTACGGCGCTTTTTTCCTCCTTAATCGTTGAAGCTCAGCCCAAAACAGCTGTTCCAATGATGCGCAGGATTTTTCACGAGAATATCGATAAAGCTCGGAAAGCAATCGACAAAGTTGATAAAAAGGAAGACAAAATGGTTTTCCCGGGTAAAGACGCAGCCGAAAACCAGCGAGTGTCAACTGCGCTCTACGCGAAGGTTGATGAAATAAAAAACTACATCGAGCACGATCCCTCGCTCCAGGACAATGCAAAGATCAAGTATTTACGTGGCCTGGCAGAAACGCTTGGAGGTTTTGAGGCTGCTTTGCGAAAAAAGCAAGTCACCCCTGCGTTGCTCCCGGAATTGATCATGGGCTTCAAAACTGCCCAGGAGCTGGAGAAAAAAGGCTTATCGATCGCTCCGGTCATCGAAGTAAATACACCGGAAATCGGGGATATATTAATTAGAAGCTATTCTTTTCAGAAAAATGTGGGTTTGGGATTGGCTAAGAACATGATTATGCTGAAAACATGCGAGAAGAACCCCGGGCAGATATTGCCATTGCTGTTCAAGAACCCCAATGTTCATTTTGCAGATAGCCTGATCAAAACTGTAGCATATATCAAACAGGAAGAATTGTACACCTATGCCCAATCAACAAACACTCAGCTGGGCAGACGCATTCAACGGATTGATGAACCGCTTGTTAAAATGATCAGTAAGCTAGCCACGATGAAGACTGGCCGGCTTTATTTTCCTTTCCTCGACGACTTGTACAAAGGCAAAGTCACCATTGATGAACTCGATAAAGACATGAGTGATAACGCCCGGTATTATCGCTTACTGGTAAAAACGCAGATCAAAAACGCTGCGCGTTTACAGAATAGTGATACCCCAATGGCTATGGAGGCGCTCACCAGCATGCTTCGAAAGAAAGCGGTTGACGTTTACATCAATGCAATAAACGGCTTACATGAACAACCCGACCCCGTTAGGTTCAGGTCTCTTGAAGGGTTAACGCCGCAGGAACTTTACTTTTTATGTATTATGGGTGAAGAAGATATCTACACCAGCAGTTACCTCGGCGTATACAAACGGATTTTTCAAAAGCTTAAAAGCGGCAATAGCGACAGTTTGTTGGCTAGTGTGAACTACGATCATTTCAAGAAGTTCATCAAGATGGCGGCGAATTACAATATGTTGGACGACTTTTTGAAAAAAATGGAGAGCAGTAGGGCCGAGTCGCTGATGCGTTCTTTTGCAGCTGGGCTTGAAAAAACCGACAATCTCGAAGATGCTGTTGATGTGGCTGACTCTTACGCGAGCATTTCTGATACGAGCCTAAGAAAGCTGATCATGGAAGAGATCGATAAGAATTATGACCGCGTGCAAAAAGCATCTGACAAAAGGGGTACGGTAATTTACGATATTCTTCAAACGGTGTTTCAGAGTATTGATTCAACAAAAAAGATCGATTTATCTGCAAAGTTTGGTATTCCGCCGATATACAGTGTCAGGAATAACACACTCAGGGATACATCCGGCAGAATAATCGTTCAACAGTTTTTCTATGGCGACAAAGACGGTGTTTCCGTGTTTAATAATTTCAAAGCCGCATATAGTAATTCCAACTGGAAGATCATCAACAAGCCGGAATGGATAGAAGTGGTTTCTACAAAGGGAACTCCGGTAACCATCTATGCAAACCGCCCGCTGGACGAAGAAAAAGATCTTGATGCCAAAGCGCAAAAGAGTCTTGGCAACTACCTGTACGAAAAAGCTCTTGAACCTACGGTTGTTATTCACAGGGGTCACAGCTATTATGTGAAGTACACCATTGAACAGCTTGCGCCCTCCGCAAAGGTGGTCTTACTTGGCAGCTGTGGTGGCTATCATGCACTCAATGAAGTTTTAAGCATTTGCCCGTTTGCGCATATCATTGCGAGCAAACAGGTGGGCACCGGTACCGTTAACCAGCCAATGATTATTGCTTTGACAGAAACATTAAGGCAGGGACGTGACTTAAACTGGCCAAACATGTGGAAGGATTTTGAAAAGCGCTTTAAAGGCAATGAGAAATTCGACGACTATGTACCGCCATATAACAACCTGGGCGCGATTTTTATCATGGTTTATAATAAAAGCATGGATACGACGCCTGGTTTAACTGAAGGAAGTGTGAGCCTCTGATTACGCCTGAATTTACTGCTTCACCGGGTTTTGGGTGCCGTTTAATGAGAACAGGCGAGGTACTGTTCTGGCACATTAATCTTATTTTTGACGATATATGGCTGAAGCAGTAAAGAAGAAAGTATTTGATGTAAAACTTTTCAGGCGGGTATTCCAATTTGTAAAACCTTACAGGCGGCAGTTTTACTGGAGTATAATCCTTGCCGTTTTACTGGCCATATTTGCACCTATCAGGCCGCTTCTCATCCAGGTTACTATTGACTCTGCTACGGGTAAAGATATCAGGTTACCCGGTTTTATACAGTTCCTGTTGTTCCATCCTGATCTGAGGGATGCGACAAGGTTCATTATTTCGGTAACCATTTTCCAGGTCATTTTTCTTTTTATTGAAACGGGTGTTCGGTTCATTTTTTCGTTCATGACCGCTTTACTAGGACAAAGCGTTGTAAAAGATCTCAGGGTTACGGTATACAACAAGATAATGGGTTTAAACCTTGCGCAATTCGATAAAACCCCTATTGGAACACTCACCACCCGGACCATCAACGACATCGAAAGCATCAACGAGATCTTTTCCGAAGGCCTTATCCCAATTATAGCTGACCTTTTGTCGATCATATTTACGCTCGCAACAATGTTTTGGATCGATTGGAGGTTAACGCTGATCAGCATCATCCCATTTCCTATTCTCATTATCGCTACGTACTACTTCAAGGAAAGCGTAAACAAGTCGTTTATCCGGGTAAGAAATGCTGTATCCAA
>JASLBT010000212.1 GCA_030146445.1 Segetibacter sp.
GCTTTTACCATCGAGGTAAGCAACGGCCGCAAGGAAACGGTCCATGCGATTGCCATTGCCATCGCCCCATACTTCTTTCAGCTCCTCTGGAGTTGGGTTTGCAGATGATGGGTGGCGCGATGGAACAAAATCACCGGTGAACAAGGCCGCGCCGGTAAGTCCGTCGAAAACCGTTAAGTATTCAGGACCTGCCAGTATGTACCCTCTATCGTTTCTCCAGTTTTTTGATGCATCCCCGATCACTTTGCCTTTGCCGTCGGTTGTACCGTCTGCCGTTTTCATTGCAATCTCCGCCTTGCCATCACCGTCAAGGTCATATACCATGAACTGGGTGTAGTGCGCTCCCTCACGAATGTTCTTACCAAGATTGATGCTCCATAGGAGGGTACCATCCAGTTTATACGCCTGGAAGATAGGCGGGTCAGTTTCACCGGGGCGGCTATTATCGTGTGCCCGGCCGGTTTGATGTAATATGATCTCGTACGCTCCATCGCCGTCTACATCGCCTACGCTGGCATCATTGGGTGTATAGCCGGCGGGTGTTTGTAACGGAATTGAAAAGTAAGGCACGTTACCGGGTTTCAAGATGAAAGCCTTTGACGGGCTACTTTCTCTCCTATTCTTTAGTTCGGTTACGTGATACCGGGATAAGGAACCTGTATCTGCCTTATCATCTACAAAACCGGTTACCGCACTAACCGGAGCCCGATTGATCTTTTGAGCTTTACCGTTTGTTGACCGGTAAACATTGAAGGCAAGGCCATCAGGATCGGTAGCCAGCGAACGCCAGCTTACAAATACTTTACCGTCGGCAGTGCGGACCGCTACAACACCCCGGTCGAGGTATTCCATTAGACGTTGTGCGCTGACGGAGCAAGTACATAATATCGCAGCGAGAAGGAAGACTTTGTTCATGGCAAATAAATTCATATGTTAACAATCAGGGTCATGATCAGTAGGCATTGCAACCGGGAAGTGCAATTGACAGTTACAATTTACGTACATGAGCAAAGATATAAGACGTAACTTTTTCACCTTGTTGCATGCGGCTCAGCACGCAGTTGTGACCCATGCTACCTGGCCGGGCTGATATACGTGGCGAATTTACAAACAAGGCTTACTAATTTATAGTTCAGCAGCTATCCTCTACTTGTGTCGAGTTTCCATATCGTTGCCGACATAAAAAGGGTGTGCGGCTGGTTGGAACTGTGGTCTTATAAATCCTCAACGCTTTGCTGTCAGTGGGTCTGAACATCAACTTTTTGCGCCAGTGCAAATGTGATCACACCTTATCAGCCATTCTACATTATGAAATTACTTTTTGACCCAACTGGTCTATTTCAATTGTAAATTGTTGCCCGCCAGAACTCTCATTCAACATCTATCATTTAACATCCAACATAACTTTCGCGTCTCATCTCCCTGACAGAACTCCCATTCAAGATTTATCATTTATCATCCAACATAATTCTTTAATCTCATCTCCTTACCAGAACTACTTTTCAACATCTATCATTTAACATCCAACATAATGCTCAACGCTGAATGCATAACTCCTCTTACAGCTTCATGCCCGTAGAATTCTTTACGTTGAGCGATGAGCTGTCAGCGGCTTTTATCGACACGTTTTTAAACTTCCAGTCCCGGGCGAAGTTGATGCTCCCGGCATTTGCAGCAACCACGTTGACGTTGCTGAAGTTGAAGTTATCCAACGACGACTTTTCGTAGCCGCTTGCATTGATGGCCTTTTTTGCATACTTCACCTGCACGTTAGCGATATAAATGTCTTTGAAATGCGGCACTCCCTTCTCAGCAGGCTCAACGCGTTTCAACATGGTTTTCCAATGTGCCGGTATGCTGTCGTAGTTGTATCCTGCCGGCAGTGTTGAATAGCTATAAGTCGGGTTCCAGTTCATCGAGTATAAAAAAGCATTTCCAACCGTATCCATCACTACGTTTTCGAAGTGAATATCTTCGATAACGCCACCGCGTGTTGCAGCAGATTTGATCTGAAAACCGTTGCTTGTTCCCATTGCCCTTACATCGGTGGCAAGCACGTGGCGGATACCACCGGAGGTTTCACTGCCGAGGGTCAGTAGTCCGCCACCTTTGCGGGCAATACACTTGCGGATAACGACGTATTCGGTTGGACGGTTCACACGCAAACCATCCCAATCGCGACCCGCCTTTAAACAAAAGTCGTCGTCGTTGCAATCAATGTCGGCGTTTTGGATCAACACCCAGGAGGAAGAGTCGACATCAATTCCGTCGGTGCTCGGACCATGTCCATCTTCGTTGTTGCGGATCGTAATACCATCAACGGTCATATATTTTGAGTACAACAACTGAACGGTCCAGAAACCTGCATTTGAAAAGGTGAGTTCCTTAAGCGTTATGTCTTCCGACGACTGAACAAGAAAGGTGCGGACACGTTTGGCATCATAATCAACAATCCAGCGGAGACCTTTTGGTTCATACTCCCGGCGCATGGCCCAATACTTATCCCAGCAAAATTTACCCCTGGCGTTTACTTTGCCCTGCCCCGAAACCGCAACATTTTTCTGACCGATTACGTTGATGAGTGCAGCAGGCCAGCGCATTTCAATGCCGGCAATACGGGTATCTATCTCAGGATAGTCTTCGAACCGCTGGCTGCCCAGGATAAGCACACCCTTATCAATTTGAAGGTGAACGTTCGTTTTGATAAAGATGGAGCCCATAAGGTAAACACCGGGTTTAAACCTGACAATGCCGCCACCGGCTTTGGCGCAAACATCGATCGCTTGCTGAATGGACCTGGTGCTGATTCGCGTACTGTCGTTAACAGCACCGTAGTCGTTGACGAGGTAAACTTTTTTACCTGTAGGTAAGCTACGTGCACCAACTTTCTTAGTCCAGGCCATATCGGGAGCCGCACCTGCACCTAAATACAAATGGACCATTAGAAGTAAGGCCGCTGCCCACATCGCCACATTTTTAGCATGCTTCATTTAGTAGATTTTTTACACCACCGAGGAGATATTCTCCCGTTATTGCTGATTGGTCCGGTACGGCCCGTAGTGATCTTTGTTGCAAGGATTATTGTTTAAGCAGTTTTGTCGTATACCGCTCATCGTTATCGATGATGGTAACGTTGTAGTAACCGCGTACCATCCCCGGCAAACGCCTGTTGAGTGCGCTACTCAATTGGCTAACCGAACCTTTACTTTGAAAAAGCAGTCTGCCGTCGGGCATGGCAACCTGAAGTATCAATGCGCTGTTGCCTGATGTAAACTGCAGGCGGGTTGTACCGCTTGTTGGGTTAGGAAACAACTGCAACTGTTTGACCCCTGTAAAGCTGAGTGAACGCGTAGTTGACCAGGTTACTTTTCCATCGCGGTCGACCTGCTTCAAACGATAATAGTTTACTCCTGCATTGGGCTGGTTATCGCTTACCACATAGTGATTAACCGCACCGTTATTGCCCTTGTCCGGCACAGTTGCAATCGGCATGAATACTGTGCCGTTCGGTGAGCGTTCTACAACGTAATGATCAGCGTTAAACTCGTTGGTCGCACTCCATTTCAGTTGTGCTGTTTTACCCTGCCTAACTGCGTCGAATGAGAGCAGTTTTACCGGCAATGCACCTCTACCTGCAATAAAAATGTTTGGCCGTGGAGGAGGAAGCATAGAGTCTCCGATATAATACGATGGATACGGCGGCTGATTATACGCCGAATTCTGCCAGGCAATTGCAACCCGATACTGCGGATCATGCATCAGCGTGGGCAGGCGCATACTGGTCGGGATTGTTGTGGTGAACAGCAGAAGGTTGCGGTTATCGGAGCTGCGATAAAGCATTTCTTCGCGCCAGTCGCCGAGAAGGTCGGCGCTGAGATTCGGATTGGCTTTTGTGCCGTTTATGGATGCGGCATTACCGAAGTCGTTTATGGTCAAAAGCCTGTTAGATGTCCCCGTTGTATAGTTCCATTTGTCGAGCCGGGTACCGTCTAAAAGTTCGCGCAGTGGGTCGCCGTCCCACCATAAACCAAAATTTACAGAAGGTTTGGTTGTGCCAATCTGCAGCCCCTTGCAATTGTACAGGTTTCCTCTTGACCCCCAAACTTCATAACCCTTGTACGTTGGGTCGATGTCGGCAGCCATTGATCTTCCGATATCGCCGTTGTTGCCGGTTAGCGGCCCCCATATTGGCTGCCCGGTTTTGGCGTCCCGGAACTCAAGTCCATAGTTCCCGTAAGATCCGGGATCCTCATGATTTTGCCACACCTCCTGCCCCGGCCTGTCTGGATCGAGGTCCGTCATGTGTAATGCATCGCCATGCCCATGCCCGGGTGCATACAAGCCTTTTCCGTCATCGTTTATCGCGCTTGAACCGTTGATGATTTCATCCTTACCATCACCATCAACATCGCCGATGGTCATGTTGTGATTTCCCTGTCCGGCATATGCGGCATTCCCCGGTGCATTGCTGTCGAAAACCCAACGCAATGTAAGCTGACCATTGCGCCAATCCCATGCGGCACGTACCAAACGCGTATAGTATCCCCGGCCCATGATCAGGCTTGGCCTCTCGCCATCGAGGTAAGCAACTGCATTTACAAAACGATCAACGCGATTGCCGTAATTATCACCCCACGAAGAAACGGATCCACGCGCAGGGATGTAATTTTCCGTTGCCATAGCTGCACCGGTCATGCCATTGAAGATGGTCAGGAATTCGGGCCCGGTCAAAATATAACCATTGCTGTTACGGAAATCTGCAGCGGTATCGCCGATTGCAATGCCGGTGCCGTCTGTGGTGCCATCAGCAGTTTTACAGGCCATTTCAGCCTTGCCATCGCCATCAAAATCATACACCATAAACTGGGTATAATGTGCGCCTGCGCGAATGTTGCGGCCAAGATCAACACGCCATAGCCGGGTGCCATCCAGCTTATAGGCATCGATGTAAACGTTGCCTGTATATCCGCCCTGTGAATTGTCTTTTGCGTTGGAAGGATCCCATTTTAGAAAGACCTCGTATTCGCCATCGCCGTCAACATCCCCCACGCTGCAATCGTTAGCAGTATAGGTGTAAGTTTCACCACTTGGGGTAACACCGGGTGGTGGCAGCTGTAATGGGATGGTCTTGTAAATTTGAGACCATACATCTACCGGGGGAACGGCTGCCATTTCAACCTGGTTCAAAATAGGCCTGATGGTATAGCTGCCGTTGGTGGGGGTGCTATCAACGTAATTGGTAGAGCCGGTAATGGGCGAGTCGTTGAGCTTGATGCCATCGCGGTAGACGTTAAAGCTGATCGAAGAAGAGTCTGTCCCCAAAAGGCGCCAACTGAGATAAACCTGCGATGGACCTGATCTGACGGCAACGAGCCCCCTGGTAAGGAATTCCATTTGTTTTGGCGTGGTTACCACGGAGTCTGCCGGCGGGGGTGGTGGTTCAGCGGTTAAAGCATACCGGCGAACGACGGGCGTAACTACAGACGAGATACCAGCCTTTGTATAAACAATGTAAGGCTGACTGCTGTCCTCAGCAACCGAGATAGACAAATTACCCGCCGGCTCATCAACCCCAACGGCATCCGGGCTCTTTAGTTCCGCCCAGGTATTGGTACCGGCTGCCTGTTTAAAAACACGCGCCACACTTCTTCCCGAGCCGTTCGACATGGCATCGGTAAAAGCGCTATACACGTTTCCTGGCCGGTCGCGATATAAATTGTTGTTGGTGATGTCCCTCGTTGAAAGCGTTCCGCCATAGCTCCAGGTTAATGTTTCTTTATTGAAAGTAATTACGGTTGCCCGATTGCTGTTGCTTGCGTTGAAATAGGATATCAACGGGTTCCAGTTGCTGTTGAAGGTTATTGCAGCATGGCGTAGCGCTGTGGTAGCACCGGTGGTTGCGCTTCCGCCCGGAATGGGGTTGGGCACCGGGATAGATTCCCAGGTATTATTGCTCAACCGGTAAACCACCAGGTTTCCGGTACTAGAGGTGGCTGAGGCCTGGTTGAGATAAACAAGGTAAGGAGTATCGTTGGTGCTATCCACGGCAATGCCGACCCCTATTGCCCTTTGGGCCGAAACGGCGGTTCCGCCCACAACTTCCCAGCCCGTATTTGTAAAACGCTTAACAAAAGGATTCAGGTTAGCACCGTCGGCATAGGCAATATAAAAATTGCCATTGTTATCGATTGTTGCCGCACTGCGGGCGGTAGAGCTGTATTGACCGATCCCGTTGGTAACACTGCCGGTGGAAACATACAGGTTGGCTGCATCACCATTAATAGGTTCCCACGAGGCGGAGCCGGCATTATAGGTCTTTACGGCCAGGCGATTGCCATTTGCCGCATCCACATAGGTGGCATACAACCGGTTAGAAGCATCGGAATAAATCCGCGTATAAGTTGCATTTCCCGTAGATACATTTCCTCCAACCTGTTGCCAGCTAACGCCATCGTAACGTTTCACTTTGGCGATATCAGACTCGGTAAAGATCACGTAAGGGATGGAAGTGGTACCTTCTGTCACCATGGTGACGGAGGTGTAATTTGATGCTGCTGAAGCGATCTCCAATTCACTACCGATCACTTCCCATTGTTGTGCGCTTGCGGGAATGCAGGAGAAAAACAGGCAAACCAGGGTAGAGGCTGAAAGAAGGCGCGAACCGGGAAAGATTTGAAACGCGCAGCGCAACCAGTTATGAATAGATTTTCGTTTCATAGCAATCGTTTAGAAAAGTGGAATGATGTCATTTAGGATCGTCTAACCAGGATAAGTTGTTTTACCCGTTCGTAGCGCCTCATCGAAATTTACAAATAATCATCCAGTCAGCTTCAAAATCTTCCGGCACAGGCTGTAATCATCTCTCGTTATTGGTTTGCCTCTGTCTGGCCTTTCCAATCATCTGTTCTGAATGGGGAAGCAGGCAGGCCAGCGCTGTTATAAAGGTCGGCAACCGGGATGTTTCGCCAGGCATACCGAACCGCTACAGGCCGCGGGACCCCGGGAGCAGATACCACTACTTTATCCTTCTTAATTACAGCAGTCGCTGGTACGAATCGTTGATCCGCGCCGGCAATCATAAACTCTTTGAGCCCTTTCGGGGTGTTTAGTCCGCGTGCGTGCTGAAATTTAATGACGATCTTGTCGCCGCTTACTTTCATCGAACGATACAGGGGGCCGGAGTACTCAATTTGTTTACGGTACAGCTTATTTAAAGGCCAAAGGCTGAGCCGC
>JASLBT010000136.1 GCA_030146445.1 Segetibacter sp.
AATAATAACCCATCGGATTTTCCCCGTGTTTCAGTTCGATAAGATTATCATACTGGAAGACGGTCGAATGGCAGAACAGGGAACACACCAGCAGTTGATGAATTCAAATGGTTATTATGCGGAACTATATCGCATGCAGGTAATGTCGCCACAGCAGGAGGAGGTTGTAGATTAGCATTGGGAATTGTTACCCAATTTGCCGGAGCAAAGGTTGCCGCGAAAACATAATTAATGATATATTTTACAAAATCGACCCTTCTTTAGGAAATTTAAAAGGGAAACTAAAATGTAGGATCCGGGATGAACCAGGAGAATGCGTTTGCATTTCACTCCCGAAACAAAATTTAATAGTTTTCAGTCATCCCCGGCTGCGTGGGAAAAACTAAAAATTATACGGGGTTGATGTATGTTTTATTTTAATTATACAATTCTGAAGGAGCCCTTATGATCTGAAAAAAGTTGTCGATAAGACACCTGATAATACCGCTAACGCTTGTCTTCCAGCTTATTAGCAAACACTAAATAATTAATATTGAAGTTCCGATTCAAATTTTTGTAAATCAAAAGTAATCATATATTTGTGTCGACCATTTTAAGCAAGCTTAATATTAAAACTAACAACTGTGGCTTACGAAAACAACGAACAAAAGATCGAAAGTGTATACAGCAAAAGAATAAGGGCCGGGAAAAGGAGAACTTATTTCTTTGATGTTAGGGCAACACGTGGAAACGATTACTTTCTTACAATCACAGAAAGCAGGAAACGTTTTAATGATAATGGTTATGACAGGCACAAAATATTCCTGTACAAAGAAGATTTTAATAAATTCCTGAAAGCACTCACCGAAGCAGTTGATTATGTAAAAACAGACCTCATGCCTGACTTTGATTTTGACGCTTTCAATCATGATAATTATGAAGAGAATGGGGTGTCAGCGGGGATTTTAAGCGGTGCTGAAGAACCAACTCATGACGAGACTCTGGTTCCATCGGCTTCGGAATCCAGCGTCGTTGATGAACCTGAGGAATTTACCCCCGTACCGGCATCTACACCTGTATTACCTGTCGCAGAAAAGGCTGACCATTCTACAGAGGAAGTCGATAAGTGGTAAACATGAATTAAGTTATAGTAAAAGACTGCCCCCGGGCGGTCTTTTTTCATTCACGGACTTTGAAGGCCGGGGTTCTCTGCACGGCTTTCAATAGGATAATACCGTTAGAAAAACTTATATGCCTCAAGACTACAAGCCCGGGTATCTTTGGGGAACATTACTTCAATGATGAAACTATTTTCTCTTTTATTGCTTTGGATATTGGCATTTGCCTCCTGTGCACAGTCTAAGGTAGCAGTACGGGACAGCTATGCCTTTTTACGGCAGAATTCCCGTGGCACCATTGCTGTGGATGACAAAGGTGAACCTGTTAATCACGGGCCCGATTCCCAATATATTGCCTACGTTGAGATTCCGGCCGCAATAGAGCCAGTGTGGTCGACAGCCTGGATCAACCGGGAGTCCTATGATGTTTTTGGCACTAAAGTAAGCAGCCCTGTGACACCGGGAACCAGGTTAAACAGTGATATGCCGGTGCGTTTAACTGCTAAGGCAGGGAACAGTTTGTGGGAGCTCAGTTTTCAAAAAGGAGCAAAACAAGCAATGCCTGCTAAGTACAAATCTTCTGCTGGAGATGACATCGTGATAAAAGCTGTTTACAACAAGAAAGAAATCTTCGTGGCAATAAATAACATCACGCAACTAAACCCGCTGATCTACCCTTAACTAATTGACCGGATATCAGGTGAATACACAGCCCGGCGATCAAACTGTTCCGCGTTAGTAAAATCTTCTTTATCGTTTTACTGTTGTGCAATACGGTACTGCTCCGATGTGACCGGTTGAAATTGGATTTGTACCTTAATGATTTGTATATTGCTACCAAATCTCTCCAATGCCCAATATTCTTAGAAAGTCCCTTATGGTGGCTCTTCTGTTTTCATTGTTGACTGCTTGTCAGTCAGGCGACGCTCATAAGAAACACCCCGACAGAGTAGCCGTACAAGCCGAAGAAGAACACGATGGCTATGATGAAGCCGCTGCGCGGGACAGGTTTGAAGTGGAACGTATTAAGG
This sequence comes from Segetibacter sp., assembly GCA_030146445.1. Taxonomy (GTDB): domain Bacteria; phylum Bacteroidota; class Bacteroidia; order Chitinophagales; family Chitinophagaceae; genus Segetibacter. The sequence continues at coordinate 2,129 of JASLBT010000136.1, forward strand.
ATCCCTCTCTCGGGTATGTTCCACTGGAAAGAATGCTTAGGGCTGTGGACTACACCGAAGATGTAAAAGCCAACCGCACCAATGCTTCAAGAACTTATGCTTTACCGTGGGTGGAAAGGGGTCCAATATACGACTCAGTTGGCCCGAGTAACGGCAACGTCAGGGGAGCAAGCAGGACTGCACCGGGCACGTTCACTGCCGGAAGGACGCGAGCTATTCTCATTGACACATTGAATGATCCTTCTGGTAACACTGTTTTTTGCGGCAGTGTTGCAGGTGGCTTGTGGAAATGTACCAACTTCTTAACCGGCATTCCAAACTGGCGGAACATAAACGACCGGTTTGATAACCTCGCCGTGTCGTCAATTTGCCAGGACCCAACTAGCCCCGCCGTCATGTACTTTTCTACAGGCGAACCGACTGGCAATGCTGACGCAGTCAATGGGCTAGGTCTCTGGAAATCAACTAATGCAGGTACATCCTGGACCAGGTTGCCTCAAACTGTTAATCTTGTACGAACCTTTAAGCTGATCTGTGATGCTGAAGGAAATGTATACGCCGCTTTACGGGTCACCACAGCCGGTGCAGTCACGCCCGTAACCCAAACGATGGGATTAGTACGTTCGAAGGATGGTGGAAATACATGGGAAAACATCACACCTGATTTTCTTACCGGCACAAATGCTAGTTGCACCGATATTGAGATTAGCAGCACGGGTAAGTTACACGCCAGTTTCGGTTACAATACCGGTGGTACGGCAACCAGGGTTAATCATACTTATACCACGACGCCTGGCGCAGTTATGCCTGGAACATGGACCAGAAGTACTGGCCTTAGGTCGGGCGGATTTCCGTCGATACGAATGGAGTTGGCAACGCTGGCGGACACCCTATATGCAGCAACCGTTAATGGAAGTGCCAACATCGACAGTGTATATAAATCAAATGACGGCGGCGCGACCTGGACCAGGCAAAACGCCGGCGGCTTACCGACTGGTATCTTAAGTGCTCAAGGCTGGTATAATATTACATTAGCAATAAACCCCATCAATTCGAGAGAATTCGTTGTTGGTGGATTGGATGCTTACCGGTTTACCAACAGTGGCCTCAACCCTCCCACAAGAATGACTTACTGGGTTAACGGAGTGCCATACGTACATGCTGACCACCATTTTATCCAATGGTGGATGGTTGGGAGCCAAAGCAGGATAGTTATCGGTTGCGATGGTGGAGTTTACTTGTCCAATAATGCCGGAGCCACCTTTACCGACCGAAACAGGAACCTTGCGATTAAGCAGTTCTATGATGCCGGAATTCATCCGGCTCAGGGTTCACCATATATTATTGCCGGGGCGCAGGATAACGGTACGCATCAGTTAAAAAATCCCGGTTTAAGTTATTCAACGGAAGTGACCGGGGGTGATGGTTGTTTTGTTCATATTAACCAGCAAAACCCTCAAATTCAGTTTGCCACATATGTTTACAATCAATACCGCAGAAGCGTAAACGGTGGAGCCACATGGACCCCGATTAACTTTTCATCGAGCAGGGGTGCTTTTGTTAACCAATATGATTACGACGGCGGACAAAATATTTTGTATGCCAGTTGGGCCGGACCCAGTTGGCAACCGAATCAGCAAATCTTGCGATGGAGAAATGCCCATGTTTCTAATACAGATACTTCTATACTCACCTTAAACGAATTGGTTACCAATGGCAGCAATACAAACAATAATGCTACCGTCTTAAAGGTTTCGCCATATACAAGGGACCGGGTTTATGTAGGGGGAAATAAGGGTGCGATCGTTAGGTTAGACAACGCCAGTTCCGTTTCGGATGCTAGTGCAAGCGCAAATCAAACGAATATATCCGGGGCGAATTTCGACAGCGGTTACGTGAGTTGTGTAAATGTTGGATCTTCGGATAACTTCCTTGTTGCCACTTTTTCGAGTTATGGCGTGAAACATGTTTGGTTCAGCGATAACGGAGGCACCTCCTGGACAAACATCGACGGAACACCGGGCGCCGGCGGTTTACCTGATATGCCGGTAAGATGGGCAATCTTTGATCCGCAAAGCGACAACAAATTGTTGCTTGCCACTGAAGCAGGTGTTTATACAACTGACGCAATCAACGGTACAAATACGGTGTGGAGTCCTGAAACAAATTTCCCTACCGTAAGGACAGACATGTTGCGGCTCAGGCTAAGCGACAACACCGTAGTAGCAGCGACGCATGGAAGAGGTGTGTTCACCACCGTTTTGCCTTCCACACCGGAAGTCAGATTCTCAGCTCCTTATTTTACGGTTGGCGAGGCAGCCCCGGCGCCTGTGTCGGGCTGTAGAAGTTATCGCGACTACAATGTAGACGTCTCAATGGTATCGCCACCGACCGGGAATGCCATCGTGAACTATAGTGTACAGGCGGGAAACACTGCTTTGGAGGGAATGGACTTCGACTTTACGGCAAACGGTGATTTCAGCAATCCAACGAAACAACAGGTTTTTACGAGTGGACTGCTTACGAGTAAATACATTACCATAAGGGTCTACGACGATGGGGAATCTGAGACTCCCGAAACGTTTGTCATTACTTTCAATATTACAGGAAGCACCAATGCAATCTCAGGGGCTGCCGCTACTTACGCGGTTACCATTGAAGACGACGATCCTGCTCCTCTTGTCCCAACCGAGATCACCAAAAGCGCCACTCTGGGAAGTGAGCAGTTTTACCTGACCACCGGTAATACTTCTTTTCCAATGGATCAACGTTTGTCGAGTAGAAGATCTCAATTTCTGTTTACACCAGCTGAGCTTCTGTCAAGCGGTCTAAGAGCTGGAAGAATTGATCGTTTTACCCTTACGATGACCCATGTTTCTACGGTTAGGAGTTATAGTAACTTCATGGTTAAAATGGGGTTGACTCCAAGAACGGTATTATATGACTCCGGGCAGGCTTACGTTCCTGTAGTTACAACGGTCGTAAAAAATCGCTCAACGTTTACGCCTGTTGTTAATACATCTCTTGCCCGTAATACCATAACGTTGGACTCAGCGTTCACCTGGGATGGGACCAGCAGCCTGGTTATGGAACTTTGCTACAATAACGCCACGGCAGATAGTTCGGGCACGGTTGACCGAACCATAGGATATGCAGATGAAACAACCCGCAGTCAATCGAACTTTATTTGGCAAAACAACATTGACTGTGATGGAGCCTTTAATGCCGCCTCGACAGAGTTTGGCTACTATTCCGGTCTCAAGCCAACCGTAGTTTTTAGCGAAACAATCGACATCGGGACTATTGCAGCTACAACACTCAGCGCATCGAAAACCGAAAATTTTGTAACCGGCTCACCTTCCAATGATTTGGTATACTACGCACCTGAACGGAACTATACACCGGTCCGCGAAGTATTAGCGAAATTCAAGAACACTTCAAATGCGAACTATGGCTGCACGGAGGTGGTGATAGACCGGGCCGGTACTGGTGCGTCTAAGTTCTGGAGTGAAAACGATACCTCCACTTTCCTGATGGATAAAACATACCGGGTGCTGCCAACTATAAATGATCCGGCGGGAACGTATGAAGCAACATTTTACTTCAGCAGGGCAGAAAAGGAGGGATGGGAAAAAGCAACAGCACAAAGTTTTGAGAACATCAGGGTGATCAAGATGCCCGGCCAGATTTCATCCGTGACCGCATCCAATCCAATGCCAGACGGACCCGGTACCGTACAGGTCATCGTACCGGCCAGCGTTGGAAGCCTGGGTCATATGTACTACATTACAGTTAACATCACGGGCGGCTTCTCCGGCTTCGGTTTTGGAATTCCGCTTGCTCCATTGCCCATTACGCTGTTAAATTTTACGGGGCATTTACAAAACGACCGCGCATTACTCAAATGGAACACCTCGTCTGAGGCAAACAGCAAACAGTTTGATCTTGAAAAGTCGTATGACGGTGTTACATACCGGAAGATCGGCTCAGTCAAAGCTGCCGGAAACAGCAGTGCCACTCGTAGCTACCAGTTCCCTGACAAGGAATTTGCCGTGGAGGCAAATTACTACCGTTTAAACCTGATTGACCTGGATAATAAGTCGCGATACAGCAACGTGGTGCTGTTGAAGAATCCAAAAGCTAACCAGGGCTTGTTTGTGATCAACAATCCTTTCGCGAGCTATATTGATATTCGGTTTGGCAAAACGCCGGCGGGCAGGGTTCGTTTGCAATTAACCGACGTGGCTGGTAAACTGGTGGAGAAGACCGAGTTCAACGGGTTGTCGCAGTCCGTTGTCCGGTTCAACCTGGGCAACAGGCTGATCAGTAAGGGCATTTATATCCTGAGCGCAGAAGTAGACGGAACCAGGTATAG
>JASLBT010000143.1 GCA_030146445.1 Segetibacter sp.
GAGGGTTGTGCGATAAAGTACAAAGCCGTAAGCCTGGTTTAGCTTTTCGAATGTGAGCGGGTTAGGGCTGGACTTTGGTGCTGGCAAAAGGTCGAAAATGGAAGTGGCGCTTTCGAACTTTACAGCAGGAATGGTAATCACTGGTTTGGCTGCGGGAACCGGCGGAATAACCTGGCCTGCAGAAAGGTGTTTGCTGATCACGTTGCGGAACTTCAGAAATTTGTCGGTCGCATTTCCGGCTTCATCAAGCGGCGCATCATAATCGTAACTGCTGATCTGTGGTTCGTATGGTTTGCGGTCGTTATAATTCGCCCCGTTCATGAAATCGCGGGTAGTGCCGCCATGAAACATATACATGTTGATGGAGATGCCATTAGCAAGCACCGTTTCCAGCGCCGGCGCGTATTTCTCGGCCGGCACTGTATGGTGTTTTGTACCCCACCAATCGAACCAGGCCGGGTACCATTCGGCGATATAATAAGGTCCCTTACCATTAAAGTTGTCCTGCACAATTTTTTTAACCTGTGCCGGGTTATCGATGCCGTTCACAGCCGGAAGCAATCCCGGAAGATGGCCCTTGGCCACATCGGCAGCAGGGTCGCAGGTGTAAAGCAATCCGTCGAAACCCGCTTCAATAAACAGCTTTCGATTGATGTCGAGGTATTCTTTATCGCTGCCGTAGGAGCCGTATTCATTTTCAATCTGCACCATCAGGATGTTTCCACCATGATTAATTTGTAGCGGTGCGAGTTGTTTACCAACAGCCATAATGTAATCGCGATATGCCTGCAGGTACTTAGGCTCTTTACTTCTTACTACAAGGCCTTCTTCATTCTGCAACCAGTAAGGGTAGCCACCAAACTCCCATTCGGCGCAAACATAGGGACTTGGGCGAAGTATCACCCAGAGCCCTTCCTCGCTTGCTGCTTTAACAAAAGCTGCGATGTCGTTGTTGCCGGAAAAATCATATTTGCCTTTTTGCGGTTCATGTGCGTTCCAGAAAACGTAAGTGCCAATGGTGTTCAGGCCCATCGCCTTTGCCATTTGCATCCTTTGCTTCCATGCAGCCCTGGGAATGCGCGGGTAGTGCATTTCGCCGGAAATCATCTGGAAAGGTTTCCCGTTCAGGAGAAAAACAGAGTCGCCCAATTCGAACCGGCCGGGTGCTTTTTGTGCGGTAAGCTGGAAGACATACATGCATAGTACCGCAAAGAGTACAGTTCTGATCATAATCAACTTTTAAAAACACTACTTACAGGCATTGCCAATAAGTAGTGTTTGATACAGTATGAAAATTGGGCCGGTGCAGGTGTTGTCTCCTGCACCAATACCCTGGTTGAAAGTATAGCGGCCCCCTGGTTCAAAGAGTATATCTTAAGCGGGTTCGTGCAACAACCACTAGCGCGCCATCCAACCGCCATCAACCAACATGATGGCCCCGTTTACGTATGAACCAGCTTCTGAACTTAAAAATACAACCGGCCCTTTGAAGTCTTTCGGCTCGCCCCAGCGTGCTGCGGGAATACGGTCGAGGATAGCCTTCGAACGTTCAGGATCCGCCCGGAGTGCCTCAGTATTATTTGTTGCGATATAGCCCGGAGCAATACCATTAACATTAATCCCTTTTGATCCCCATTCGTTGGCAAATGCTTTTACCAGGCCGGCTACGGCACTCTTGCTCGCTGTATAACCCGGCACGTTGATGCCACCCTGGAAGCTCAGCAAAGAGCAGGTGAAAACAACTTTTCCGGACCCCCTTGCAATCATGTCTTTACCGACTTCCCGGGTAATGATGAACTGCGCATCCAGGTTAACCGAAATCACTTTATCCCACCATTCGTCGGGATGTTCTGCCACCGGTTTCCGGAGGATCATGCCAGCATTATTGATCAATATGTCGATGGTATGGTTTGCCTTTACCTCGTTTATAAAGCTGTATAAGCCGTCGCGGTCGCTGATGTCGACCACGTATGCAGTGAACTTTCTGCCAAGTGCCGTTATGGCCTTTTCTGTATCACCGCCCCTGATTGCCTCAACGTTTGATGCGCCAACGATGTCGGCGCCTGCCTCTGCCAATCCAATAGCCATTGCCTGGCCGAGACCGGTATCGCTTCCGGTAACCAGCGCGGTTTTTCCTTTAAGTTCGAACTGAGTGAGAATGCTCATTGTTTATGTGTTTGTTGAATGATAAAAATCTTTCGTCATTGCTGGCCTACGCCTTTTTTCCGTATAGTTACCCGCTTAACTGTTTCAAAAACGTCGACAGGCAATATATTTCCTTTCGCATCGAAACGCATGGGTGAGATGCAGGTTTCGCGGTTATAGCCATTACCATCTGGAATTTTAAACCGGTGATACGCAATATACCATTTGTCTTTACCCGGCACCTTAACCACCGAATGATGCCCCGCGCCCTTCACCACTCCTTTTGCTTTTAGAACGGGATTTCCCGTGGCCTTTGTAAACGGCCCAAGCGGAGCCTTAGACGTGGCATAAGCAACAGAATACCTGGGATCGCGGGTATCATACTCCGACCACATCAAGTAATAGGTGCCTTTTCGCTTGAAAACAAAAGCGCCCTCGTTGTATCCCTGGGGTTTAAACGATACCACGCTTGTGCTATCGTAGGAAATCATGTCGCTGTTCAGTTTAACGGCATTGCAATTTCCCTGTCCAAAGTAAAGATAAGCCGCGCCGTCATCATCCACGAAAACCATAGGATCGATCATCTGCCCGCGAAGTGTACCCTTTGCAACCAGCGGTTTTCCGAGTGCGTCTTTGAAAGGCCCGGTTGGTTTATCCGATACCCCAACGCCAATGTTTACGTCAGCTGAAAAGTAATAATAATACCGGTTATTTTTTCGCGCGATTGCGGGTGCCCATGCGCGTTCCTTGGCCCAGCTTAAATCTCGTGGAAGGTCGAGTATGGTACCTTCATTCCTCCAGTTTACCAGGTCGGCAGAAGACCAACACGTAAAGTGAGTCGACATCCAGCCTACAGTTCCGTCGGTGGTGGGATAAAGATAAAAGCGGTTGCCGTATGCGGCGATATGCGGGTCGGCATATAGCCCGGGAAGTACCGGTGGGGGCGCAATTAATGTATCGGCTGCATGTAAGGTTGATGCGACAACCAGGCACAATGCCGCTGTGAATGCCCGGAGTTTACTTTGTTGTTGCATTAAAATAAGTTAGGTCCCATTTACTAAACCAATCAACATAAGGAGTTTCGCTGCCGAACTGAACCGGCAACCAAAGATACCGGCTGTCTTTCAGGTCACGCGGATTCCATTTGTCAGCAATAAATATAAAGGCGTCCGTTTTACCACGAACAGGCAAAACAAACGTTGATTGCCCTCCATAAGTGGTATCAGCACCGGGACCTTTCATTGGGTTTTCACCCGAAAGCTGCCAAGGCCCCCACAATGAGCTGGCTACATGAAGTGTTGCTTTATTCGGTGTCCACCCGGTGCAACCACTGGTGAACAGGTAGTATTTGTTTTTGTATTTAAACAACGCAGGCGCTTCGCGATGGTTTCTGAAAAGCAGGCTGTCCTGCGTAGTCGAAGCGGTGTAGTCGTCGGTTAACCTTGCGAGCCGTAGCGCATAGTTCTCGTCGGAAGAATAAATATGGTAAGCGGCGCCATTATCGTCGACAAACAAGCCCATGTCTCTCGACATGTTTCCATTGGGGCGAAAGCTTTTCAAAAACGTATATGGACCCGCAGGTTTATCACTGATTGCTACCCCTGCTCTCGCAGCCTTGTAACCCTGACGGCGAAGCTCAAGGTGAAACCACATTACATATTTTTTTGTCTTTTCGTTGTAAATCACTTTAGGTCTTTCCATAAGACAGCCCGTGGCAATGTCGCTCGTTGTGTCGGTTTCATTCGCTGCAAGTGCAAGACCCTCAGGCCTCCAGTTGTACAGGTCTTCAGACGAATAAACATTTACCCCCGCCTGTGCTGAACGGCCACGTTTTTCGCCAAACCAGTAGTACTTATTGTTTGCGTAAAGAATGCCTCCACCGTGTGCATTGATCAATTCGCCCTTGGTATCATACCACAAAGCACCTGGCGTAAAGCTGTCGTAAGTAGTGCGGGTAGTAGCGTCGGTCGTCGGAGCTGTTTGTGCAATAACTGAATTGCCAATGATCATGAAAGCGAGGACTGCAATTGACCAATGCAGCCGCGAATTTTGGCCGATGAGTTGTGAGTTGAATTTCTTCATGTATTTACTTTCCTTACTTCCTCGATTGTTGTTTACTGCAAGTAAGCACTGTTATCAGCCGAATGTTTAAACTTCGGACGAACATAGTTACAGCGAAGCCTTCTTATCTGTTATTCACGCAGGAAGACACCTGGAAACCCGACGTCGAAAAACTTTTTTGCACCAGAACAACTTTTATGTTACCGGCAGTTGATCTATGCGCAACATTGTTGTGGGTGCCCCCACCTTATAGGCGGGTCACTCCTTCGCCCGAATCCGGTTCATACCAGCGGGCTTATAGCGCAACAAAATGGCAAGCGCTCAGACCCCCGGTAGCTGATCAAAACGGCTGATGGTGAAGGTGGCTTCGCTTTCTGTCCTTTTGCCGCTTTGGTCGAATAGCACCGTGATCATACCCAGTTCGTTTCCACCTTTTATTTCAGAGTCGGGGTCGTCACCAACGATCACTACATCTCCTGCCTCATAACCAAAGCGTTGCTGAATGTCGGCAAATATATCCTTCTTCGTTTGGTTTTGTGTTTCCGGATCAACGACAATCAGTTCGGTAAAGTCGTTTTCTATTCCAAGGCTCCTGAATTTACTTTCCTGCAGTTTTCTAAAACCCATAGTTACCACAAACCGATCGGCATTTAAGCTTTTGACCAACTCATAACCATCGAATGGAAACATTTCGCCGTCGTAAGTTAGACCGTTTAGGTGGTCGATGCCTTTGCGGGTAAGTTCTTCGCTCATGCCGTATTTTTTTGCAACTACCTGGAAGGGTTTCCACATGAGGTCTTTGCGTATGTCGGCCAGATCGGCCCCGTGATTACCCGATTCTTCGATCATTTTGAACAATCGTTCGAACAGACGATCAGCAATGCTTTCAACAGGGTAAAGCGTATTATCGAGGTCGAATATATAGGCTCGTATCATTGTCGGTTGGTTATAT
>JASLBT010000157.1 GCA_030146445.1 Segetibacter sp.
TATCTATTATGCAGGGCAAACCTATGCTCGTGCCCGGTGAAGAGGGACTTCGCGACATCCGAATTGTGGAAGCCATTTATAAATCCGCACAAACCGGCCAGCGCGTGAAGTTGGTTTAATGGATGGCTACCCCCATGAATATTCGGGTTAAAGTGGCACTACTCATGAAAAGGTTTGGCTCACCATTGTAATTGCAAGTTTTTTTGTTATTAATCACATATGAGATTTTAAGCTCTTCACTATTGTTAAGAGGAGGGATATCTCAGTCTTTATCGGGGTCATAGTAGCGGCCAAGTGAAAACATAAATAAGCCGTAAGCAATCGTTCCAATGGCTACGAGGATAAAGCTGAAATGGCCGATATGATCCCCGATAAAGTCGAATGCCTTATCGGTATTGACTACTTCTCCGGCATCTTCATATATGCCGGCTTTTAGAAAAAAGAAGCCGGTTATCCCGACTATTATTCCACGGGCCAGGTATCCTATCCAGGCAAGCACAATAATGAATTTTTTAAACCCTGGTTTCAACTGGTCAATATCCAACCTTTCCAAATACGTTTTGGAGAATAAATAAACAAACTGGACCACAGCAGTTATGCAAATAAGTATTCCAATGGTAATGATCAGTTCAGCGCCATAATCTTTACTGAATAGTTCTTTGATCAGCTCCCGCTGCGCATCAGATTGTGTGTCTCTTTCGGCCCCCCTGGTAAAAAGAACCTGTATGGCTGACCAGGCAATTAGTGCATCTGCAATACTGCTGAAAGCGATACCGGTTCGCTTTGCTATTCCTTTAGCATCTTTACCATATTCGTACGGATCGGTGATCGTCTCGTAAACACGCCAGCCGATGTATGACAGCAACCCCAACACAATAATCCAGATGATCACCGTACCCAATGTACTTTGACGCAGGAAAGCCATAAGACTGCTCTCATCAGAGCCGCCATCTTTTAATTTAAAAAAAGAAAGTATAGCGATTACGCCAATGAACGAATACAGTATACCATTAGAGATACATCCATATGCGGCCAGCAATCGTACGAAGGATCTTTTTTTGTTTTTAGCAATCATCCGGGCATGTTAAGCAACCTGTTTGTACAACGCCTGCCTGTAAGTTTACAAGTGAATGAATAAAGATCGCATTATTATGGTTGATTATCATCCGCCATAATATAGTGATGATGCTTGAGCCGCTGCTGAATAAGCCAACATGGTGTATATTTAAAACACAGGCGCTGTTTGTAAATCCTCAACTGAACTTTATCATGATAACACGGCTCTTCTTAAAACTTACGGACTATCCTGTTTTTCGAAGGTTGGTTTGGAAGCCCGTGTACGAGTTGTTGGCAAAGTATTTCAGGTCGAAAGAATGGTCGCTCATGAATTACGGTTATACGCCTTCGATGGCCGAACCGCTACTAAAACTTCACCCCCGGGATGAAGTAAACCGTTACCCTATCCAATTGTATTACTATCTCGCAGCCAAAGTTCAATTCGAAGCACGCGACGTGCTGGAAGTTGGCAGTGGGCGAGGTGGTGGTGCGGCATGCCTGAAAAACTATCTGAATCCCAAAAGCATTACCGGCCTCGACATTGCTAAAAACGCAGTTCAACTTGCCAATGAATATTTTGGTTCATCGGGTATTTCTTTTGTGCAGGGAAGTGCCGAACAATTGCCTTTTGCAAACGAAACCTTTGACATCGTGATCAATGTCGAATCGTCACATACCTATGGATCCGTGCCACTTTTCTTAGCAGAAGTAAAAAGGGTTCTTCGAAGCGGCGGGTACCTGTTATGTGCAGATATACGAACGAAATCTGACCTGGTGTTGTTCAGGCAACAAATGCAATCGTGCGGGTTAACGATGATCATCGAGGAGGACATCAGCGAAAATGTGCGTCGTGCGATTGAGCTGGAAGAACCAATAAAGCAATTGAGAATAACGGAGCATATACCAAAAAGCTTACAACCTATCTTCAAGGAATTTGCAGGTGTGAAAGGTTCGAAGGCACACCTGCAATTAGCTAATGGAGAACTGCGGTATGTACGGTTTGTGCTTCAGAAGGCAGTTTAGATCGTGCAACAATGCTTATCAACCAGTTCCGTTATCCGTTGCTATCAAGAGTAACCTCCCTTGCAAGGGAATTCACCTGACTAATAATTAGTAGATAGAAACCTGGGTTCTGTAAAATTGCAGGTAAACTTTGCCGGAAGCCAGGTCTGTCGATTTGACTCATTTTTAAAATTGCTTTGTATCATTAAACAGTGCTCGAAACTTTTCCGTGACCGGCGTTAAGAGTATGTAGTTGCCGCTATGCGACAAGCCTGCTAATCTACCTGGCTGCTGTTAACGACAGATCATTTTGTATGGACAATACTAGTGTAGCCGCTGCGGTGCAAAACACCGGGCTCGTTATGCAGTGATGTCCTTCCCAGCTTCCGTCCTGCTTTTGAATAGATATGATCGTCTTCGACATTGATGTATACCAATTTTTCCATTCTTCAGCATCTCCCTGTAGCATAATGGATTCTCCTGTCATCAGATAACTGATTAGCTCTTCACCACCGTTGCTCCCAAATCCCTGCATCACCTCCCTACTTGCTGAAAGGTTCTTGCTGTTTCTATTGATCATGGCCGCAGTGGCCATTTCTTTCGCCGCTGCAGGCGCAGCTCCTGCTCTTATCAAGGTTTCTTCATTAAGCATCTCATAGTCCTTTAGTTTTCCTTCCTGCTTACCTTTTGCAATAATGAGTTGTGCTTTTTTCGCCTCTTTTGCGCTGGAGCGTGATGTACCCGAAAGTGAATACAACATTACCCCGGCAGCCTTCCCGGTCACGGCTGAATTTGTGGCTGTATCAAAGTTTCCTTTCTGGTAACTTTTACTCCTTGCAATTACGGTTGTGTCTACCTGCATACCCGCATCTTTTGCCGACTCCAGTGCATGGTCGGCGAGGGCAGATTGCAATACAGGTGCCCAGCCACCACCTTTCCAACCGCCGTCGTTGTCCTGTTCCTTTTCCACGCGACTAATACATTTCTGGAGTGCTTTCTTTATTGCCGGCATCCAAAAGTCCTGGTCATCGTATTTCAACAGGTTCGTAAGATATTGTACCGTTAGGATTGCATCTATGTTTCTGCCAAGTTTTTGTTGAGGCTGTGTTCCGCTGATCGTGGTCATATATTGTTGGTCAGCGGGCCAGTTATCTACTGCCTTTAATAAATAGTCGGTTGCTTTTTTTAATTGCAATTGATATTTGCCACTGGTAAGGGTATTGCCGGTTCGTAATAGTGCTAAACAAACCACTGCTGTTGTTGCAGGGTCGGCATTTACCGAATGCGGGTCACGCAGGTCCTGGCGTGTATGTGAACCGGCGCCATATCCGCCATCTGCAAGTTGAGCCCCGGCGAGCCAGCTTAAACTGTTGTTCACTGAAGTTTTTACTTCTTGCGGTAATTCCGCATCCCTTATTGTTTTTACCAAGTCGCTGTTATCTTGTAATCCGAACAGGGTTTTCATTACACATACATGCCTTTCAGCTGTACATTGAATATGTTGAACCTTGTTGTGATATATGGGTTTTACGTACGTAAAATAAAATGCGTAAGATATAAAGGTGAGGCTGACGAGCACTGTACTGAGCAGCAGCGCTTTTGTTGTAGTTGGTTTCATGGCCGTTGGTTAAATGGTTATGTTTTCTGAACAATACGATATCATTCATCAAGGTTGCTGATGGTTAACATAACGGCCGTTACGTTTTGAGAAGATGCGCTTAAAAACACGATTACATAAATTGCAGCGGATTATTTTTCGGGGTATTTACGCACCAAAGTTCAGTTTGAGAATCGGGCTGGATACGGAGATAGATTACCAGGGAAGATTAAAACAATTGTTTGCAGATTAATTAGGATAAGGCGCATTGTTACGAGGAGTTCGAAAAATGTCTAGTGGTAGAAAACTGTTTTTCTATTGTTTGTCAAATGCTCCGCAAAGAACTAAAATTCGAACGGAGCGTCGCAAGCAAAGTCGCCCAAGGGACAAATGACGGTCACAAAAAAAAGCTCAAGTGTACGGCTCATCAGTGCTCATCGAAGGCATTCACCTGGCGGGAGGCGACATAAAGATTTTGCCACATGGACATACGGCACATAGAATAAGCACACCAGATGTTTCAGGTGAATACCCATGCACCTTTGCTTATAAATGGATAACATAAAATCGCAGCAAAAAGAAGAGCTATGCAGAGGTTATCAAAAATTAGCCGCATGGTCTTCTTAGTATACATTGTATATTTTCCATTTACCTTCTCATTGGTTTACCCGCCGTAAGCAGGGCTTTAGCATAACCCATGGTTTCGGCTACTGCGGGTATGGGATCATCTCCCCAGCCTTCAAATTCAATACTTACCAGTCGGTCGTAACGAATCTTTTTAAGCGAACGAACAATTGCAGGAAGGTCAAGTACACCACGCCCCGCTTCGATGGTAGAGCCATTGGGCGCTGTGGAATTGATGTCTTTGAAGTGCAGGTCGTAAAGCCTTTCTTTACATTTTAAAATGGCTTCTGCAGGGTTCACTTTTGCACGTGCAGTATGACCTACGTCGATACAAAGACCAATCCTTTGATCAAATCCCCGGACCGCTTTCATCACGTCGTAAGGTGATGGGAATCGCTTGTCTTCAGGACCATGATTATGAATGGCAAGCTGGATATCAAATTCCTTTACCATTCGATCAAGTATAGGCATTGAGTCGGGGTGGGGACTACAAACGATAGCTGGCATATTACAGTCTTTTGCATATTGGAATGCCTGCCTGATGTTTGCTTCATCGTTCTGCATGGTAATATTTCCACAGCTTAACGGGGTGATGCCGGCTTCAGTCAGCTTCTGCATAGCAGCCTGTCTTTCGGCCGTAGTGCTCGTGAGCGGGAGGTGAAAATCTTTGATGGATATGTAATGAAGATTAAGACGTTTCATGGCCTTGATCGTATCGTCGAGGCTAAATTTTCTAAAGGTGTAAGAAGCTACTCCGACTTTAAAGTTATCCCACTCCGAATCATCGGCAGCAGGTTGGTCTTCGTATCCGTAAGTGGAAGCAGTAGCATTGCCCAACAACGATGTGCCTACGGCAGCAAGTAACCCGTTTTTGATTGCCAAACGGCGGGAAAAAGATTTTTTCATGGCAAGAATTTGCAAGGAAATTAGGTAAAATAAATGAGCTTGATGCAGTTGAAGTTTACCGATCCAGCCTTACCATTTATAGCATACCCTCAATTGGCTTTTACCCGTGACCCGTTATGGTAATTTGTACTTTCCTGATTGTCATACTGTGGGTTTTTTACCTCCTTAATGTGGAAAACTAAAGCAGGCAAATACTAAAATTATTAGTAATTATGCTAAATAAATGAGCTCAAGGTTGGGTTTAAAGCGTTGAAAAACTATTGTTCATGGAGGCACAAAAGTCAGATATAATCCGCCAATTGCAGAAAGACATTTTGTCGCTGCAAGGGCTGAAACACTGCACGACCGGTTCGGTAGTGGATGTTGGACTTGGGCCGTTGAATGCGGCTTTCCCCAATGAAACATTTCCGCTTGGTGCTGTTCACGAATTTATTAGTACTGGCCAGGAACAAACCGCTGCTACGGGAGGATTTATTTCAGCGCTTATTTCTCCACTCATGCGTAACAATGGGGTTACACTTTGGATCAGCTCCCGTAGAATGCTTTTTCCCCCTGCACTTAAATTTTTTGGCATTGATCCCTCGAGGTTCATTTTTGTTGACCTGCAAAAAGAGCCCGATGTAATCTGGGCGATAGAAGAGGCACTGAAATGTGAAGGTTTGGCTGCAGTCGTGGGCGAATTACCTGATATCAGTTTTACGGCTTCACGTCGACTGCAATTAGCGGTCGAACAAAGCAGGGTTACGGGGTTTATCATCCGGCAACAACCCAGGAAACTTGCCGTTACCGCCTGTGTTACACAATGGAAGATCACTCCTATTCCGGGTGAGCCAATAGAAGACCTGCCCGGGGTAGGGTTCGCCCGCTGGAAAGTAGAGTTACTTAAAATACGGAATGGGAAACCCGGTATATGGGAAATGGGATGGGCTGCGGGACACTTCCGTCATCCAAAGCAAAAGCCAGCAGTTATTGCCCGTGAAATGAGGAAAACCGGATAGTATGAAACGTTTTGCAACGATATGGTTCCGCTATCTTAAAACCGATTGGTTTAGCCTGCGCCAACAGCATCTGAATGAGGTCCCTTTTGTGTTGGCCGCGCCGGATCATGGACGTTTGGTGATCACCGCTGCAAACGCATTAGCACATGCACAAGGCATACACAAGGGTATGGCGGTCGCTGATGCAAGAGCTATCTATCCTTCGTTGGAAGTTCTGGACGACGAACCCGGACTTACAACCAAACTATTAAAGAAGCTTGCAGAGTGGTGTATTCGCTATACCCCGGTTGTATCCCTTGATCCTGAGGAGGGATTAATTCTGGAGGTTACCGGTTGTGCCCATCTGTGGGGAGGCGAAAGGGCCTACCTGATGGATATTATCAGCCGGTTCAAAGGTCTTGGCTACCAGGTGAGGGCAGCTTTAGCCGACACCATCGGCACCGCCTGGGGGTTGTCGAGGTTTGGAGAGCAGGCGTCTATCGTTGAGCCTGGACAACAAACTGCAGCAATTCTTTCCTTACCTCCACAGGCGCTTCGGCTGGATCCGGAAGTCACCGACAGGCTGCAGAAACTTGGACTTCACCAGGTGCGCAACATCATAACCATACAACGTTCTGCATTGCGACGGCGTTTTGGTCAGCACCTGCTGCAACAATTGGATCGTGCGCTCGGTGTTGAAGCAGAACCGGTTGAGCCTGTTGTTCCAATTGAAATGTTCCAGGAGAGATTACCTTGTTTAGAACCCATCGTTACTGCTAAAGGGATAGAAATGGCATTACAAAGGTTATTGGAGGGTTTGTGTAACCAGCTTGCACAGGTGCAAAAAGGACTTCGGAATGCCGTATTGAAATGTTTCCGGGTGGACGGAAAGGTAGAGCAGGTGGAGATCGGAACCAACAGGGGAACTCATAATGCAAAGCACCTTTTTAAGCTCTTCGAATTTAAACTCCCATCGATTGAACCCGCATTAGGGATAGAGCTTTTTTTGCTGCAAGCACCGAAAGTTGAAGATGTCGCATCAGTTCAGGAAAAATTATGGGAGGCTGTAGGTGGACTCGGGGATACGGGTTTGAACGAATTAATCGACCGAATGGTAAACAGGATAGGCCCCGGATTGATACACCGGTATTTGCCGGCGGAACATCATTGGCCTGAAAGGTCTATTCAGGAAGCTGGATCGTTCACCGAACAAGCCATCATTGAATGGAGACTTGAGCGGCCAAGGCCGGTTCAGTTACTCGCGGAACCGGAACCCATAACTGTTGCAGCACCTGTGCCGGATTATCCGCCGATGTTATTCCGCTATAAAGGAAAAGTGCATAAGATAAAAAGAGCGGATGGACCTGAACGAATAGAGCGGGAATGGTGGATCGAAGAAGGACTGCACCGGGATTATTACCATGTTGAAGATGAAGATGGGTGCCGTTATTGGCTCTTCAGGTCGGGTCACTATGGAGCCGACTCATCGTACCAATGGTTTTTACATGGGTTCTTTGCATAATGTTTTGAAAATGATGATGTGCAAGTTCTGGAACCACATAGACACTTAAGGCACCATAATAGGACACATAGAAAGACTAAGCATTACCGATGTGTCATTCTGATGTATATGTACCGGTGTGGTTTAACCTGTATGCAGGTGGTGGGAACCACATAGACACATTCACATATGAGAAACCACATAGAAATACAGAAGAATACCATGTTCCATTTTATGTTTCTATGTGCTAAAATTCACGGGTACTTGTTGATGCCCTTCAAAAAACACTTATTAAGTAATCTGGATAGGGGGAAAAGATGAGCTATACTGAACTACAGGTGACATCAAACTTCAGCTTTCTCCGCGGTGCCTCTCATCCTGAAGAACACGTGGAACAAGCTGTTGCCCTGGGCTATCAAACAATTGCGATAACCGACCGGAATAGTTTTGCCGGCATTGTTCGCGCACATGTAGCGGCAAAAGCCAAAGGCATACGTCTTATTGTTGGTTGCCGGCTCGACCTTCTGGACGGCCCATCTTTATTGGCCTACCCCACCAACACAGAAGGGTATTCATTGCTCTCTGCTTTACTTACTATTGGTAATCTCCGGGCTGAAAAAGGTGACTGCCATTTATATAAAGCAGACGTATATGCACATACCAAAGACGTTAAGTTTATTGTTTTGCCACCAACTGAATTAAACGAAAATTTCGATTTTGAACCCCCATTCAAGCAGGAGATAAAAGAACTGCAAAAACACCTCCGCAAAAATTTATACATCGCCGCTAGCCGTTCGTATTTTGGAAATGACAGCAAACTGCTTCATCGGCTTTCACAAATTGCAGAGGAGCTGCAGGTGCCGATGGTTGCCACTAACGACGTCCATTACCACATTCCAGTTCGACGCGAACTGCAAGACATACTAACCTGTATTCGCGAAAAATGTACGATCTATACTGCAGGGCTAAAACTTCATCAAAATGCAGAACGGCACTTAAAGCCGATAGATGAAATGCTTCGATTGTTCAGGCAATATCCCGATGCCCTCCGGCGTACACAGGAGATCGCAGATGCATGCCTGTTTTCCCTGGATACCCTTAAGTATGAATACCCTGAAGAGATTACCGGGCAGGGCCGAAGTCCACAGGAGCAGCTTACACATCTTGCATGGGAAGGAGCAAGGCAACATTTTGGCGAAGTGATACCGGAGAAAACAATCACGGCCATAAATCATGAACTCGCCTTTATCGAGCAAATGAATTATGCTGCCTATTTCCTCACCGTGCACGATATAGTTCGTTTTGCAAGGGAACGTGGCATTCTTTGCCAGGGGCGGGGCTCAGCCGCAAACTCAACTGTTTGTTATTGTCTTGGTATTACCTCGGTAAATCCTACAAAATTTGATTTGTTGTTTGAGCGATTTATTTCGTCAGCACGAAATGAACCGCCCGATATAGACGTTGATTTCGAACACGAACGTCGTGAAGAAGTGATACAATACATCTATCAAAAATATGGTCGCGACAGGGCAGCCATTGTGGCGACCGTGACCCAGCAGCAGCAAAAAGGAGCCATGAGGGATGTTGGAAAAGCAATGGGACTCTCGGTAGATACCATCAACAGGTTGTCGAGTTCTATATGGGAGTTTACCCTTGAATGGTTTGAAGAAAAACGATTGCTGGAACAAGGCCTGAACCCTGGTGACAAACACCTGCGTAAGGTGTTACAACTTACTGAACAATTTATGGGTTTTCCACGGCAGCTTGGCCAGCATACCGGAGGATTTGTCATCACCCAGGGGAAACTTTCAGATCTGTGTCCAATACTAAACGCCCGGATGGAAAACCGTACCTGCATAGAATGGAACAAAGATGATATCGATGCACTTGGTTTTCTCAAAATTGACGTGCTTGGCCTGGGAATGCTCACCTGTATCAGGAAAGCCTTTGAGATCGCAAAAGAGTATTATGGACTGGACCTAACGTTGGCGAATATCCCGCAAGACGATCCTGCAGTTTATGAAATGATCAGTCATGCAGATACGATTGGTGTTTTCCAGATTGAAAGTAGAGCCCAGCAATCCATGTTACCTCGGCTGAAGCCCAAATGCTTTTACGACCTGGTGATCGAAGTCGCAATTGTTCGTCCTGGACCAATTCAGGGCGACATGGTGCATCCTTACCTGCGTCGTCGAAATGGCGAGGAGGCTATTGAATACCCATCAAAAGAGCTGGAGGATATTCTTGGCCGAACATTAGGTGTTCCCCTGTTCCAGGAACAGGCAATGAAGATCGCGATTGTCGCTGCCGGATTTACACCGGCCGAAGCAGATGAACTTCGGCGAAGTATGGCCACTTTTAAGTTGAAAGGCCTGGTTAGCCAGTTTGAGCAAAAACTGATCAAGGGTATGACCGAGAGGGGTTACCAGCTTGAATATGCTCACCGCGTATTTAAGCAGCTCGAGGGTTTTGGCAGCTACGGTTTTCCAGAAAGTCATGCTGCAAGTTTCGCACTGCTGGTATACGTTTCATCGTGGATCAAGTGCTATTATCCCGATGTATTTGCCTGTGCTTTGCTCAACAGTATGCCAATGGGATTTTACCAGCCCGCACAGATCGTAATCGATGCACGCAAGCATGGTGTGGAGGTTAGGCCAATAGACGTTAATTTTTCGATGTGGGACAATAAGCTGGAAGAGCAGTCCGGGAAATACAGGGCGGTTCGACTTGGTTTTCGGCAGGTAAAAGGATTGCGTGGGGAGGATATCAGCGTGCTGCTATCTGGTAGAAAGGATGCTTACAAAACCGTTGACTCCCTCCGGGATGTTGGTGTACCTGAAGCTGCGTTGGAAAAGCTGGCCGATGCAGATGCTTTCCGGTCAATGGGACTCGACCGGCGGCAGGCATTATGGGAAGTTTCAACCCGCAATGATCGTCCGATTGCCT
>JASLBT010000164.1 GCA_030146445.1 Segetibacter sp.
CCTGGCTGGGAACGATCACCAATGAAGCTTCCCTTAAGCTGGGAAAAGGTACTTCGGCCAACAACTGGAACATCCTTGACAACAGTGGGGTCAATACCGGTAGCAATACGATATCCGGATGGGGACTCAACAATTTTTCACTGTTCACCGGCTTATCCAATCCGGCTACGATAACCTTTGGCGGAAAAGTATTCCTGCAGGGCGCATATAATTCGGCTACAGGCATCATGAACAATACCCTGAACACCTCGGGTATCCTTCAGGCCAATGCTTCCAATCAACCATATGGAAATGCCGCGTTCGGTTATGCCGGTACTGAAAGCGTAGGCACCAGCTTCTTCGAAACGCATATCGACATTGTGGACTGGGTGCTTGTCGAACTCCGGAGCAGTTCCTCGCCAGCAACCGTCGTTTCACGCAAGGCGGCTTTTGTGAAACGTGATGGTACCCTGGTGGATGTAGACGGAACAAGTGAGCAGCTAACCTTTGCGGGTGTGTCACCAGCAAGTTACCTGGTAACCATCCGTCACAGGAATCATTTGGGCATTCGCTCTGCAGGCGTTGTCGACTTTAGCAGTGGAACCGCCCTGTACGATTTTACAACATCGCCGGACAAGGCTTACCAAAGCCAGTTCTATAGTTCCACCACTCAGCCTGGAAGCATTTGGGCAATGCGCGCAGGCGATGCTAACGCAAACGGCAACGGACGGTATTCAGGCCCGGGTAACGACCAAAACCAACTGTTGAATATCAAACTCGGCGGTTCACTTTCGAACATAATTTCAGGAGTTTATGCACCGGAAGATGTCAACATGGATGGCAGTATTAAATACAACGGACCAGCCAACGACCAGAACTTTTTATTGAACATTATACTTGCCGGTTCGCTGAGCATGATATACCTGCAGCAGTAATAAGTGACTACCCTTTTCACCCGGCGCTCCAGGAGAGAAATGTGCGATGGCTTATCGCAAAGGGATTCCGGGGTTACAGTTTATGACTCCGGCGACCGGGCCATGTGCTCCGTTTATTAATGAGTCTCTTATAATCGCCGGGTGTTGCAGATCAGGCACACGAAAAGTCGTAAACTTGTAAACTAAACTGGGCAATACCTGTGCAGGCAGACAGGTATTTAAATGGCAGTTGGTTCACCTATGCGAAAGCTATTTTTATCGATTTTTACTATTGCGATGGTGTTTAGCGCGCAGTCGCAGGACTATTTGATTACACAGTTTGGTGTCAGCAGCGACAGTACGGTGCTGAATACACGGGCAATTCAGCAGGCGATTGATAAGGCGGAATCGGATGGTGGCGGCACAATCGTAGTTCCTAAAGGTGTCTTTCTTACCGGAGCTTTATTTTTCAAGCCGAACACCCGGCTTCGATTAATGGAGGGTGCGGTTTTGAAGGGGTCGGATGACATCTCGAATTACCCGCTGATCCCCTCGCGTATGGAGGGAAGAAGTATTTACTATTATGCTGCGTTGGTTAACGCTTACCATGTTGATAGTTTTAGCATAACCGGTCCCGGTACAATAGACGGCAACGGGCTCCGGTATTGGCAGGCCTTCTGGGCTTATCGGGATTCCATGAGAAAGCTCAATAAGGAAGCTACCAACCTTGAAGTTCACCGTCCGCGTTTACTGTTTATCTGGGGAAGCGACCATGTAAAAATCCAGAACACTAAACTCCGCAACTCCGGCTTCTGGACCACACATCTATACCAGTGCAATGATGTATTGATTGAAAACTGCGACATTCGGTCGCCGTATAAACCGGTGCCGGCACCGAGCACTGATGGCATTGACATTGATGTTTGCAAAAAGGTGACTGTTCGCGGTTGTTATATATCGGTAAACGACGATGCTGTTTGCATCAAAGGAGGCAAAGGTCCGGAAGCGCACAAGCAACGGGAGAATGGGGTAGTAGAGGACATTCTCATTGAAAACTGCACCTTCGGTGAGTCTCACGGAACTTTAACGCTTGGAAGTGAAAGTATACATGCCCGAAATATTACCCTTAGAAATTGTAAGGTGGAAAATAACGCTCCCTTGTTAAGGCTGAAGATGAGGCCGGATACTTATCAAATATTTGAGAACGTCAACATCGAAAATGTTACCGGCAAATGCGGAACGATCATTAGCATGAACCCGTGGAAACAGTTCTTTAGCCTCGGAGGTAGTTCTGAAAAGCCCTTCGCTATCGTTCGTAACATCACCATTTCAAATGTAAAAGTAACCTGCAACCGGATCGGTGAACTTGAAGGTAATCCCGCTGATAGAGTTGATGATGTCGTATTCAGGAACCTGGTGGTGACCACTGCAAACCCAACATTAAAGAACAATTATTCGAATGTTCGGGGGAAAAATGTAGTTGTAAATGGTAAACCCTTTTCAATTAAAAAGAGCAGATAACCTGAGCCTACGATACTGCTATTGGCGTTGTGCAGGTTCAATACTATGGCCTCATTCTACTTCACATTGAAGCACGATGGCAAAGGTGTTTAAAACGCCCGGCCCTTTACTACAAACATGGCATCATTCAAGAGCCGTCACGAATGGAGGCAGCCATCGGCAGGGTACGACCATGCCATCCGATCGGTGTTTTATCCTGCGCCTGATCAGTGGTAGGTTCGGTGGAGCGTCCCCCGGCTACAGTTGACCCGATTGTTGGTCCCGATGGGATCTCAT
>JASLBT010000175.1 GCA_030146445.1 Segetibacter sp.
TTTATCCCTGTGATCGACAAAAACTGGCAGGGAGCTATCCCCGCAAGTATTTTCGTAAACAACAGCAAAAAATACTACCAGCTGTTTAACCAGCAACTCACCGAAAAAGCCTTTGAGCTAGAATTGAAAAAGCTGCTGTAGCAATGCTTTTTTTCCGAACTGTGCCGGCGTCGAAAACCCCCATCAATGTACGAGCACTGCGATCAGGTGGCTTTTCCTTTTAGTTCCCAATGGTCCTTTATAATTGTGCCCTTCGGATCCCGCTTTAATGTTCTCGCATAACGTTCGCCTTTTATCGATCCGTTAGAAGTTTTCTTGCCAATAAACAGCAGTATGGGGTTTCCGTTCTCGTCTGTTTTGAAAGAAAGGTCGTTTCCTTTGAACGTCATGTCCACCATCGTTGATGGCTCATATGTTTTGCTGAGAAGCTTTTGCAGCTGTGGGTTGATCATCGGCTATCTTTTAATTATAAGGCTGGTCCCGGGCATTAAGAAGGGTTGGTTCCATACCTGCGGCTAGCTGGCCATTGGTGCTCATCGTTTTATTCAGCGCATCGAAGCGGGTGACCGCTTCGCCTGCCAGGATCAGTGAAGCGCGCTGCCTTTCAAGTAGGTAATTCAAAATCATGAAATTTTCAATTGCTTACATCACCGAACGGTGAGAGCGTTTCAAACCACGGCCATTTGCCTGATCAGTGGCAGCGCTTCAGTTTTCCCGAGGTTCCGCTGCGGCCGGAAGTCGATCCCATCGTGCTGATGCGAAAACTTAAAAAATGAGATAATTTCGTTTAAAACGGTTTCGGTCATGTCTGCAAGAGTGTTCAGATGACCATACATCAACGTGTTTTCAGCAACGGCAATCACCCGGTCGTTGTTAACGATACTGCCGCCCGGTTGCGTTTGTTCGGCCTGTATTATGCCCAGTACGTTTGCCTGCACCATACAACCCGGGTAAACGGGGTCGTCCATCAGCACCAGTATGTCAAGCGGATCACCGTCGCCGGATATTGTTCCCGGAATAAAACCGAAGTCAAATGGAAACACCAGGCCTACAGGCAAAATTTTCTTGAGCTGAATGATTTCGAGTTCCGGATCATACACATATTTGTTCCTGCTTCGCGCAGGTGTTTCAATAATTGTATTTACCAGGTCGGTTCCGGATTTGAATGGTGGCGGCAATTTCATACCGTTCTGCTTCAAAAAATGTACCCCTAAAACCGCAAATTGTAAATTGCAAACAACCGCAGCAGGGTTGGCCAGAAGACGGA
This sequence comes from Segetibacter sp., assembly GCA_030146445.1. Classification (GTDB taxonomy): domain Bacteria; phylum Bacteroidota; class Bacteroidia; order Chitinophagales; family Chitinophagaceae; genus Segetibacter. The sequence continues at coordinate 1,268 of JASLBT010000175.1, forward strand.
AAGCTCAGGGCAGACTGATAGAAGTGGATACCCCGCTGAAAGCGTTGTGTGTGGCCGGCGAGGCGGAGTAGCAACGTCCGCCCGGCTGACCAGTCGAACGGGAATAGCCGCTACCGTTGTTGGTTATAGTTAAAATGCCGACTGCCCTAATCAGCATCCTTGTTCGGGAGGTTGACCAGGGCAGTTAGAAGTTAAAAGTTGATGTAATAAGTTATTCGGCGCGCTTTATTCCGCAGCCGACGGACCGTGTTTCTTTTACGGCCACGTCGCGGCCCGACTTCACCTCTTTGATGGCTTCGGCCAGGTGATTTCTTTGAGCGTTACCCGCATCCTGGTTATCATCAATGGCCCCGTGGTAAACGAGCTCCTGTTTGGCATTAAATAGAAAACACTCCGGTGTTCGGCTGGCGCCAAAAGCATTGGCCAGTGCCGATTTGCTGTCTACTACATAGGGCGCTTTCTGGTACCCGTTGACCTTTGCATATTGTTTCATTGCGTCATACGAGTCGTCGCTGTCGCGGTTGGCTTCATTGGAGTTTACGATGAGTACCCCGATGCCATTTTCCTGGGCAACGCGGATGGCCTGCAAGGTGCGTCCCTGGTATTTTTTAACCACAGGGCAGGTATTACAGCTAAACATTACGAGTACCCCGTTTTCCCTTGTAGCGTCTTTAATCGAAAATTCCTTTCCATCAACGGATTTCATTTTCACGTTAGCAAGAGGGATTTTTGATCCGGGTTTTAACGGGGTAAATTGCTGTGCTGCCGCAGGGACGGTAAATGCAAGTAATAGCAGGATGGAGAGCGTTTTCATGATTATTTTTTTTGATGGTTTAAGGTACGGTTATCATCCTTCTGAATCAAACCGCTTAATTCTTTTTGCCGCCGTTCATCGGCTTCGGCTTTCAGGTAAGTGATGCTTACGTTTAGTTCGAAGCCGATTAACAGGATGAGTGAATTGAGGTAGATCAGCAGCATGAGAATGAGCAGGGTGCCAATTGAGCCATAAATTTCATTATAGTTGCCAAACTGGTTTACCCAAATGGAAAAAAAGTAAGTGGTTAAAATGGTAAGTGCTGTTGACAGGATTGCGCCAGGCGAAAATGTATGCCATCTTTTCTTAACTGCCGTTCCGTACTTGTAAATAAAAGTGATGCTATAAAAGAACAGACTGAATGTGATGATCCACCGCAGTAGTTTGATCCAGCCTAAGGCCTGACCCTTGATATTAAGCCAGTCCAGCAGTTTTTCAAAGGCAAGGCTTTGACCGATGAGCAGCAGGATGACGCCGATAACAAGGCCAAACATTATCATGGTCATCTTGATTGCTTTCCACCTTTTCACGAGAAAGTTCTCTTTTCGGGCGTGTTGATATATCGACTTATCGAAAGTTCGCAGTACCCCGAGCATGGCATTCGATGCGTAGAATATAAAGAGCAGAAAGCTAAACGACAAGAGGCCCACCCGTGGTGTTAAAATAAAGTCCTCGATAAAGTTCTTTACGTAGATGTAGATATCCCGGTTTTGTGTAATGGTTCGGGTGAGCCTTAACAATTCGGCGGTGAATTGCTTTGATATGGGGAGCCATGGAACAATTGTACAGAGGCAAATGAGTACTGCAGGTATCGCCATAAGAAAATTGTAGGCGATTGCAGATGCACGGTCCGAAAGTCCCACACGTTTTACCTGCTTCAGAAAAAACACCATGACATCGTATAATGGAACTCCATAAAAACCTGGTAAAATGATTTGCTTGCTTTTAAAAATCATAAAAGCAACAGGGGTTGACCGTAATATAATGCGTTCCAGTTTGGTCACTAATGCTATTGTTTTTGCTTCCGCTTCAAGTATTCATCAAGTGCTTTCTGGTACTCGGATGCAAATTTGCGATGATCGGAGAAGTTGGTTGCAAAGGTGTGGTAACCCGAAAAGTCGCTTTTGGCAACAAAGAAAAGGTAGTCGGTTTTCGGAGCCTTAAGCACTTCGTCAATCGTTTTTGGAGAGGGTGTACAAATGGGGCCGGGTGGGAGTCCTGTGTTGCGGTATGTATTATAAGGGGAGGCTACCTCGAGGTGTTTATGGTAAATCCGCTTTAGGGCAAAATCTTTCAATGCGAACTTTACCGTTGGGTCGGCTCCGAGGGGCATCCCTTTATTCAGCCGGTTTATGTAAACGCTGGCTACGTTCCCTTTTTCATCGTTTTTGTTCGTTTCCTCCTCTACGATGGAGGCAATCGTATAAACCTGTAATGGGGTGAGCCCCTGTTGTTCTGCCTTCTCGCGACGATTGTTTTT
>JASLBT010000259.1 GCA_030146445.1 Segetibacter sp.
CTGACGCGTTCCCATCTTTTATCACGGTCCATCGCGTAGTACCTTCCACTAACACTTGCGATCCGTGCATTGCTGTTTCTGCAGTGTTGCTCCAGCTCAGTTAAAAAACCAAGACCGCTCTTCGGATCAGTATCACGGCCGTCGGTAAAAGCATGTACATAAACCTCGGGAACCTGCTTATCGGCGCACAGGCTTAATATAGCGTGCAGGTGACTGGTATGACTGTGCACACCGCCATCGCTCACCAGCCCGAGCAGGTGTAACGGTTTGTTGTTTTGTTTGGCATAATCGATAGTTTCAAGTAAAACCGGGTTATTAAAAAATGACCCATCACGAATCGCTACATTTATGCGCTGCAACTCCTGGTAAACCACCCTGCCTGCACCAAGGTTAAGGTGACCAACTTCGCTATTACCCATTTGACCTTCCGGCAAGCCGACAGCTTCACCGCAGGTTACAAGGGTGGTGTTCGGATAAGTTGAATACAGAGAAGAAACAAATGGCGTTTTAGCATGTTTGATTGCATCGCTGGAGTCTTCTTTTCCGAGACCCCATCCATCCATAATAACAAGGATAACACGTTTATTTTCCATGGGCTAAAGCTACTGTATTTGGTGATTTGTGGGAGGATGCATTCGTATCGAATTTATAATCTGATGTTTGGCATATTTTTCGCAAGAACATTTGCGTTCAAGAAAAAATTATGAAAACAGTTCTAATCGCTATATTTTCTCTACTTATAATGTCGTTTGTACGACAGTCGGATGGCGGAAATATAGTTAAGGCATTAAAAGCAGGCGATGCAACCGAAGTAGGATCTTATTTTGACAAATTTCTGGATATTAAGTTTCCTGAAAAAGATGAAATTAAAAGTATTGGTAAAAACCAGGCTGGCATTGCGCTTAAATCATTTTTTAGTGAAAATAATATTACCGGTTTTGAACTTGCCTCACAACGGGAAATGGGTGGAACCATGTACATCACCGGCAAGTTGCTCAACGACGCCAAAGGATTTAATCTTACCCTTATGTTAAAGAGCAAAGAAGATAAACAGCAAATCATTACGGTGCGAATAAACTAATTCAACGCCTAACAACAAAAAAGCCCTGCATAGCGGGGCTTTTTTGTTTTTGCAATGAACACCAATCTACATACGCTGGCTACCGCCTGAATCTATCGTACCGCTGGAATTGCATGCTTCAATTCCTGTAGTTTTGCCGGTATGACTTTTAATGAAAAATTACAGCACCTCGTGTATGAAGCGTTACAGGAAGATGCCGGCGACGGTGACCACTCCACGCTAAGCTGTATTCCCGCAGGTGCAAAAGGAAAAGCCGTTTTGAAGATAAAACAAGGTGGAGTTCTTGCAGGCATGTCGGTTGCAGAACAGATCTTTCATATTGTTGACCCCGGTACAAAGTTCGTTGGCTATAAAAAAGATGGTGTACAGATGGAAACAGGCGAAAAGGCCTTTGACGTTTATGCTGATATTCGCACCATCCTTACCTGTGAGCGCCTGGTGTTGAACTGTATGCAAAGAATGAGCGGGATCGCTACACTTACGCGGAAGTACGTGGACCTGTTAAAGCCTTATAAAACCAGAATTCTCGATACCCGGAAGACTACCCCGAACTTCAGGTTGCTTGAAAAGGAAGCCGTAAAAATCGGCGGAGGCATAAACCATCGTTTCGGACTCTTTGACATGATTATGCTTAAAGACAACCATATTGATTTTGCCGGCGGAATTGAACCCGCAATCAATAAGGCATGGGAGTATGTACAAACCCGGAAACCAGGTTTAAAAATAGAAGTGGAAACCCGCAGCCTCGCGGATGTTAAACAAGTGATGAGCGTTGGTGAAGGAAAGGTGTTCCGCATTATGCTCGACAATTTTCAACCGGAACAAATAAATGAAGCGTTGCAACTGATAGGTGGACGCTTTGAAACAGAGGCAAGCGGGGGAATAAACTTTGAAAATATGGAAGCGTATGCACGAACGGGTGTAGACTATATCAGTATCGGCGCGGTGATACACCAGGCACAAAGTCTTGACCTGAGTTTAAAAGCAGAGATAACGACAAGTGAATAGAGCCGCAAGGCTGCATACTGCCATATTCAATCACAGCAAGTTCAATAGCTGCAAATGAGCAAAAAGAACAAACCAGATAACAAGGGTATTGTATTTAGTACCGATCCGAATTTCAAATTCGAGCCAGAGCACGACGAACACCAGGAGACGCTGCCGCCCGGAAACCAGAAATTAAGAATAAGGCTGGATACCAAACAAAGGGCAGGCAAAGCAGTGACGCTTGTACAAGATTTTATTGGGATGGAAAACGACCTTGAGGAACTTGGCAAAAAGCTGAAGAACTATTGTGGTACGGGTGGAAGTGTAAAGGATTATATGGTGATTATTCAAGGCGATCAACGCGACAAGATTTTGCAATGGCTACTGAAAAATGGATACACCAATACCAGGAAAATGTGATTTCGATATTACGTATGTTCAACGTTCGGCATATTACCACGGGAAATGCACTAAGCCCATCATAGTTATGCAGATAAACGGAGCGTCGCAACGATGTCACATTGTTGATCATCGGCCGGCCTCAAAAAAACCCGATTAGCAATTTGTATACAGTTCCTTACCTCGTGAAGTTATTGTCCCTGCGCAAGGGAATAAGCCTTTCTGCCATCCCAAACGTTCAACAGCTCTGTTGAACAGATCTTGAATTCTGTTGCAAGCCGCTTATACAATTCTATTAAGTCCGTTTGCGTAACGGCTATTTCACCGACGCTTTCGAAACGGCATGCATACTGGTTTACAAGGTTGGTAAATATGCTTCCCTTTGGCCATACCTGGGTTCCCCTGTTGCTGATGGTCACCAGTTTAAACAAGTCCGTAGTATACTTCAGGCATTTTTCTGCTACTACACTTGGCTGTTCAGCGCTCTCGATAAACATATCCACACCCACAATTGTTTCTTCGTGTACTGCCTTCTTGCCAAGCATCGGATTACCCTCGAGTTTAAAAATGGTTTGGGTCACCGGCATATCGGGCAACATCGGTTTAGGATGGTATTGCGGGTTCTGCCCGAAGTTCTGAATAATGGCTTCGGCAAATTCAGTCGTATTCCTGGCCTCCTTTGTTTTATCGCCAAAGTCGCCGGTACGCACCCCCTGCTCAAGTGTATAGAGCAATGCGTTTTCGATTACTGCTGCACTTTGCATGAGCCCAAGGTGCCTCAACATGGTTATCCCACTAAGTAATAATGCTGTCGGGTTCGCGATGTTGCGACCAGCAATATCGGGAGCGGTACCATGCACAGCTTCGAATATAGCAATATGGTCGCCAATGTTTGCAGATGGTGCGAAGCCAAGTCCACCGACCAGTCCTGCACAAAGGTCACTTATTATGTCGCCCTGCAAATTGGTCATGACAACAACGTCGAATTCATGTGGGCGAACGACAAGTTTCATAGCGAGATCATCAACGATGATGTCATCACTTTTCAGTTCGGGATATTCTTTCGCTACCTCGTAAAAGGTATCGAGGAACAAACCATCGGTTAATTTCATGATGTTCGCCTTATGACCGCAGGTGACCCTTGTTGCCCCTTTCTTTTTGGCCATTTCGAAGGCGTACTTGATCACCTGCAAGCTACCGGGCCTTGTTATAAACCTCCGGCTTAGGGCCACATCCTGGGTGAGCATGTGTTCTATACCGCCATAAGTGTCTTCAATATTCTCTCTTACTATTGTTATATCGATTGGAATACCGGCTTTGGAAAAAACCGTTTCCACCCCATGCAGGGTTTGAAACACCCGTTTATTAGCATAGGTGTTCCAGGTTTTACGGGCGGTTACATTTACACTTTTAACACCTTTCCCCTTGGGGGTTTCCATTGGGCCCTTAAATAGAATGCCGACCTGTTCAATCGTTTCCTGTGCTTCGGGGGTCATACCATTACTGAATCCCTTATCAAACACCCACTTTCCCATATCCACATATTGGTATTGCAGCGCAACCCTGGCTGCGTCGAATATGTGCAATACCGCCTGCATGATTTCAGGTCCGATACCATCCCCCTTTGCCACTGCAATTTTTCTCATAGTAAAACGTTTAACCTATATTAAAGGCAGGCAAAGGTAGGTGTTGGCGGCCTGCGACCCTAGTACCCGGCACCTTTTTTGTTAAGATCAGGTTGCCTGAAACAGCGATATTTTGTAAGGGAGAGGTGGTTAAGCGACTAAAAAGAAATGTAAAATTTAATTTTCTTTTGTGGGCTACTTCTGGCATTATTGTTAATTTTAGGTTGAGTTAATTCTAATAGACTTCACTAGTTTTCAAATTCCTTCTTTTAGTTGAATTCCTCTATCAAATGCTTTTGTTATGATATCGAAAATCTCCGATGGCGTTTTAATAAGTGTTGAAACATTTTACCAGGCAGACTATAGCAACCCAGGCAACAACGAATTTATGTTTGCCTACCGCATCACTATTGAAAATCATAATGCCTTTACCGTGCAGTTGCTGCGCAGGCACTGGCACATTTTCGATAGCAATGGAGAGTACAAAGAAGTGGAGGGCGAGGGCGTAGTTGGTCAGCAACCTGTACTGCTACCCGGTGAGCACTTTCAGTATGTAAGTGGCTGCAATCTTCGTACGGAGATGGGCAAAATGCATGGCAAGTACGTTATGGAAAACCAGAACAACAAACAAACATTTGAAGTGAATATACCTGCCTTCGAAATGATTGTTCCGTTTAAGATGAATTAAGTTATATACCTGTTAAAACAAAAAGGCTGTCTCACAAGGCAGCCTTTTTTATTGCGGGGATAATTCCGCCAGTTATCTCGGCTTATACTTAGCCTGTTCAAAAATCTTCCGGGCGTCTGTTTCCATCAACTGCTGCAGCGAAAGTTTCTCGTTTTTATCCATCCACTTTTTTACGATCTGCCACCCTACAAACTGCCCGATAAAACCCGGCGATCCCGGCCCCAATGCCGGGGTGTTGGGGGCATCGTTCATGAAGTCCTTTGTAATTGCCGGGTCCGACGAATACAGGAGTTCATTCTGCAGAAAGAGGCCCCAAATCAATGCTTCATTTTCCTGGCTGCCCTTAAGCTGTTCTTCCGTGTAACCCGTTTTAAGCGTATCGGCAGTTTCCGGCAGCAACTGGTCCAGCACATACAGCCGCTTCCCGGCTTCCACCATTTGTTCCACCAGGGGCCTTCCCGCACTGTTGTTTGGATACATATCGTCGATCACCGTCTTAAGCGTGTTCACTGGTATATACGCAGGCTCAAACCTCCGCGAAACATATGCGGGATAGAGCGCCTGTCCCGCTTCGGTGGCATATAAGCCATAGTTCCTGCCGAGGTATAATTGCAGACCAACACCTAAAGCATCGGGGGTGATGATATTGCCATAACTATTGATCGGACCAATAAACGTAATGAGTTTTGAGGGAAGCTTGTACTTCGGAAAATGGTACTTCACGTACTTCAATCCCTCTTCGACTGCCTGGTTTATGCGGCCGAAATCATGAAATACCACGGTACTGGTATCCTTTATTTCGCGGTATGAATTAATGAATGAACGAACCCCGTTTTCGACAGCCCTGATGCTATCCGGTTCAGCAGGCAGGGCAAGAATATTGAATATGAAGTCCTGTAAAAAGCCGGGGTATTTTTGGTTTAACTTCTCAAGGGCAACATCTACATGAGCTGTGTCAATAGCGAAAAAGTCCTCCTCAAAGCGTTGGAGCGGCAGGTTAACCTTTACTCCGGACACATCGGGAAGGCTTCTATTTTTGCAGCCAGCCACACAGCAAAAAACCAACATCAGCCACAGCAATCTTATCATGTAACTACTTTGCGGGCAAATTACATTATGACATGAACATTGCGGTTAAATCAATCTTAATAGTAATTTAGATTATGAAAATAGTACTAGCGCAGCAGAACTACCACATTGGAAATTTTGAAAGCAATACACAAAAAATAATTGACGGCATCAATGAAGCCAAGCGGCAGGGTGCCGACCTAGTCGTGTTTAGTGAGTTGTGCGTATGTGGCTATCCTCCCCGCGACTTTGTCGAATTCAACGACTTTATCAACAAATGTTACGAGGCTATTGATCGCATTAAAGAACATGCCGACACCATAGGGGTACTTGTTGGGTCGCCCGCCAGAAATCCAACCGTCGAAGGCAAGGACCTGTTTAATGCGGCATTCCTGTTATACGATAAACAAGTCAAAGGCGAGGTTCATAAAACCCTGTTGCCAACCTACGATATATTTGATGAGTACCGCTATTTCGAACCAGCTTACGAGTGGAGGGTGCTCGAGTTTAAAGGCAAACGGCTGGCAGTAACGATATGTGAGGACATATGGAACCTTGGAGATAACCCGCTTTACCGCTCGGCACCGATGGACAAGTTAATGGAACAAAAGCCCGACGTCATGATCAACCTGAGTGCCTCGCCATTCGACTATATTCATGAAGAAGAGCGGCAGTCGATCATCAAGGCGAATGTGCTTAAGTACAAATTGCCCATGTTCTATTGCAATGCTACAGGAAGCCAAACTGAAATTGTTTTTGATGGCGCATCGCTGATCTTTGATAAAAACGGTAAGCTGTGTAAGGCCCTTCCGTTCTTCGATGAGGCGATAGATGGTGTGACCCTGAACGAGGATGGAACAACAGACTGCGATGCGACGAGGGACATCAAGCCAATATCGCAGTACCAGCCAAATCCCGCTGAGCTCGACTATGAGCGCAACATTCCTTTTATTTACCGGGCACTGGTTTTTGGCATCCGTGATTATTTTACCAAGATGAATTTTAAGCAGGCGATCCTTGGATCGTCGGGTGGCATAGACAGTGCAGTCACACTTGCACTCGCCTGTGAGGCCCTGGGCAAAGAAAACGTCCGCGCCATTCTTATGCCCTCTCCATACAGCACCAGCCACTCGGTAGATGATGCCGTTAACCTGAGCAAAAAGCTGCAGAACCCGTACGACATCATCCGTATAAACCAGGTTTACGAAAGCCTGCTCGACACCCTGAAGCCGATCTTTAACGACCTGCCCTTCAGCCTGGCTGAAGAGAACCTGCAAAGCCGCACACGCGGAAACCTGTTGATGGCGATCGCCAATAAATTTGGCTACATTTTATTAAACACTTCCAACAAAAGCGAACTCGCTACTGGCTACGGAACACTCTATGGCGATATGGCCGGGGGTCTTGGCGTATTAGGAGATTGTTACAAAATGCAGATCTATGCCCTTGCCAGGTACATCAACCGAAACGAAGAAATCATTCCCGAAAACATTATTACAAAGCCGCCAAGTGCCGAGTTACGGCCCGACCAGAAAGACATCGACAGTCTTCCTGATTACCCGGTGCTCGACCAGGTACTGTACCAGTACATCGAACGCCGGCAGGGGCCAAATGAAATCAAGGCTAAGGGTTTCGACCCACAATTGGTGGATAGGGTAATCAGGCTCGTGAATACAAACGAATATAAAAGAAACCAGTTTTGCCCGATCATTCGCATCAGCCCGAAGGCCTTTGGTGTCGGACGCAGAATGCCGATAGTAGGCAAGTACCTGAGTTAACTCCCGGGACGGTTTGGAGGCTTTCAAATGACCTGTGTTTGATTTTTACCGTGGCCGTCAACAGTAGGAAATGCGGTGCCCCAATGACGTTGTTTATGGACCCGGCATAAGATCATTGATGAGGCTTCCGTTGCCCGCCCGCTGCGCAGTCGGACGGGCGTCGCACTCTTGTACTTTAGATCCATTGGCAGCGCTGCCAGCAAACCAACCGGTTTTTACCATCCAGAAAACAGTTAACCACTAATGTATAAAGAAAGTAAGCGGCGACTAAGGGTTCTTGTAGCGAAAGTTGGCCTTGACGGTCACGACCGGGGCGCAAAAGTGATCGCAACTGCCTTACGCGATGCGGGCATGGAGGTAATATATACCGGGCTGCGGCAGACACCTGAGATGGTTGTACAGGCCGCCTTACAGGAAGACGTCGACGCTATCGGAATAAGCATCCTTAGTGGGGCGCACATGACTGTCTTTCCAAAGGTCATCTCTTTAATGAAAGAGCGAAACATGAATGATGTTTTGTTAACTGGTGGGGGAATTATCCCCGAAGAGGATATGAAAGCCCTGCAGGCACTTGGCGTCGGCCAGCTTTTTCCTCCCGGAACCCCCACCGCTGAGATTGCAGATTATATTGCAAATTGGGTGTCGACTCACCGGGATTTCTAGTTTCTGAATGCGAATTGGCATCGCGGGGAGGTTGCCGGATTTTAGTCGTCTTTCGTTCCCGGTGTTGCGGAGTGCGTGGGTTGACTGCACTTTATACACATATTAAGATTTTGCATATTCATTTAAATGGCGGTTTTTTGCCCTCGTTTCTGTATTTTTATCTGAATTGGTTTGCCTTTTTATTGTTTTGTATATTCAACTATTATGAAGGAGCACACTTTATTACAATCCTACCAGGATCAACCGGAAGTTTGGGATGAAATGTTTGGCTCCAACGGGGTACGGTCGCAGTACCGCAACTTTGTTTCTGCGATTGAGAACCTGCCGGAGTTGGAGATGACCCATAAAGATGAAATGGCCAAGAAGCTTTTCATGAGCCAGGGAATTACATTTACGGTATACAACAGCGGAGAAGGCATTGAAAAGATTTTCCCTTTTGACGTAATTCCCCGCATTATTACCAAAGATGAGTGGCAGGAAATTGAGGCTGGTATAAAACAACGGTTGCGCGCATTAAACGTTTTTTTAAAAGACATCTACCACCTTCAATTTATAATCAAAGATGGCATCATTCCGGCGGGACTGATTTATACTTGTCCTTACTTCCTGAGGGAGATGGTAAACGTTGACGTGCCATTCGACATATATACCCATATTGCAGGCGTGGACCTGATCAGGGATAGTGATGGAAAGTTTTATGTGCTTGAGGATAACCTGCGCACCCCATCAGGAGTGTCCTACATGCTCGAGAACCGAAGTATCACCTACAGGATCTTCCCCGACCTCATACCCAAAAATAACGTCCGTTCAGTTAAAGAATACCCCGACCTGCTTTTCAGAAACCTCCAGGCAGTTGCCAACCGGCAGATCAGCGATCCCACTGTTGTTCTGCTCACACCAGGCATATACAACTCCGCATACTTCGAGCATACAACACTTGCGAGGCTAATGGGTATCGAGCTTGTAGAAGGGAAAGACCTGATCGTAGATAATCACCACGTATATATGAAAACGACCCGCGGGCTGAAACAGGTTGACGTGATTTACCGCCGGGTTGATGATGAATTTATCGATCCGCTTGTTTTCAGGCCGGACAGTATGCTGGGAGTGCCGGGCATTTATTGGGCTTACCGGAAAGGCAATGTTGCACTGGTAAATGCACCAGGCAATGGTGTGGCCGACGACAAAGCTATATATGCTTATGTGCCGGACATGATCCGGTACTACCTGAATGAAGAACCGATTCTGAAAAATGTTCCGACATTCCAAATGGACAATCTCGACAGTCGTCAGCATGTATTCGAAAACATGAATCGGATGGTTATCAAAAGAACAAATGAGTCTGGCGGTTATGGCATGTTAATGGGAAACAGTGCCAGCGAAGAAGAGATGGAGAAGTTCAAAGCTGCAATCATTGCAGATCCGCGCGGCTTTATTGCGCAGCCCATAATCAGCCTTTCTTCAACACCTTGTTATATAAATGGTGTGTTACAACCCAGGAGGGTTGATCTAAGACCATTTGCGCTATACGGCCCGGATGGAATCGACATCGTTCCGGGTGGATTAACCAGGGTTGCACTAAGGGAAGGATCGTTAGTGGTAAATTCGTCGCAGGGCGGTGGCAGCAAAGACACCTGGGTGTTGAATGGCAGTTAGCGGCAGGCAGCTATCACGGCCTTACTACACCTTCACTCCAGGGCAACCTGGTTGGCGAATCAGGTAAAACACGGTAACGGACCCGTTACAACTGTAAGAGGGTTTGATTGCCGCAAAAGCGTCATACGTGAGCGTGTAGCTGAGCGAATTTTTCCGCTTCTTTATAACGATGCCGGGTTGACCAAAGAAAAAAATAGCCACGGGAGAAAATTAACTCTGGCACGTAATTACCTAAACCTAAAACTTATAGATGTTAAGCCGCGTTGCAGAAACTACTTACTGGCTGGCCAGGTATATGGAACGGACAAGTAGCATGCTACAGGTTCTGCGAACCAACTATATCGCTTCACAGGACCAGGTACAAAACTTTCCATGGCGTCCGATCATGCTACAATATGGCCACCTGACGAATGATGAAGGAAAGGTAATTGAAAACGATTCGAGGCGGGTGCTGGAGTACCTGATATTCGACAAAACCAACATTGGTTCTGCTTATAACAATATCGTTCAGGCGCGTGAAAATGCAAGATCCATCCAGGACCACATTACTAAGGAAGTCTGGCAATGTTTAAACGACTTTTACCACTTTATAAAGGAGCCCTATGTTGAACAGCAGGTTAAATTTGGTGATCCACTTTCGGCTATCGACGAAATGATCAAAAATGGCTTGCTTTACACCGGTACGGTTGATAATACCATGACCAGGGATGAAGGTTTCACTTTTATGAATATTGGCAAGTTGCTTGAAAGAGCCATTCAGACAACTGATGTATTGCGAATCAAGCTCACCGACATTAAACAGGAGACAAACAATCCTGGCGGAGCGCCGGGATTACGCTATTTACTTTATTCACTATATGGTTTTGAGATCTTCTTAAAAACTTACAAAGGTAAATTCAATGCACAGAGTGTGCTGCACCTGATGCTGTACAATACCGATTTTCCGCACTCGGTACTATACAGCCTCGACCGGCTGTACCGCCTTTTTGAACGGCTTAAGCCGGAGAGCCTTCCGGAAAATTACGACCAACTTGATTACCTCATTGGCAAAACCATGAACAGTATCAAGTACACACATATCAATGCCGACAATCCTTTATCGGTAGGTGAGTTTTTGTTTAAAGCCCGGACCGACCTTGTCGAAATAGCGGGCTCTTTCAGCAAATTTTATTTTGGAAACACTTAAAGTGGCTTTATGGCATCTTATAAAATTACCCACGTCACCCGCTACACCTACGCTTCAACAGTAATTGACTGTACAAACCAGGTGATGCTTTACCCCATTGTAGACGCAAACCTGGAAGTGAAGAAACACGAGATCAGGGTTTCGCACAACCCTGTCATGGAAACCTTCGTCGACTATTTCGGAAACTATATCGGGGTATTTTCAGTGATCAAACCCCACACCGAATTGTTAATTGAGTCAATTGCGGACGTTGAGACAAAACCGGTTCAGCCACCGATAGATGGCATAGCTCCTGCGGAACAATGGCAGCACTTACATGAACTAAAGGATCATGTGCTGTATATGGATTTTTTGACCAAACAGCCATTTCCTTCAGAAGAGGAGGTCCGTGATGAATTGAACACTATCATCGATTATTCGAAATCACCGCTGCAAAATGGACAAGCCCTTGCGGGTTACGTTTACAACACCTTTAATTATCAGAAGGGTGTTACCAACGTAGAAACACCAACGGAGGAAGTTTGGCAACTGAAAGCTGGTGTTTGTCAGGATTTCGCGCATATTCTGCTGGTTTTTCTAAGAATGTACGATATCCCAGCCCGTTACGTAAGCGGATACATTTGTCCAAAGGATAAAGAAATGCGTGGCGAGGGGGCAACACATGCCTGGGTTGAAGCACACATCCCGGGATACGGCTGGCTTGGTCTCGACCCTACCAACAACTGTATCGTAAATGACAGACACGTGAGGCTTGCGGTCGGCAGAAACTTCTACGATTGCACACCGGTAAAAGGTACTTACAAAGGGTCGGGCGAACATACACTCGAAGTATCGGTAGAGATATCCAATGGAAACGCAAAAAAACCGGACGATAAGCCAAGCCTTCCCGTATTCAATTATCAGTCGAAAAATCCGGGGGAACCCATCAATTCTTACCGGCACTACCTCGAAGTACAGCAGAAGCAACAACAACAACAGCAACAGCAATAATAAACTATTGTGCAATTTAAATGTACCATCCCGGGGCCCGGGCTAAAATGATGTTCAATTAACCTTCGCTGCTATTACCAAACCAAAAAGAATTGTTGCCGTACAAAGCCACCGCTGAAGCCATTAGACGGGAGTGACCCAACACAAGTCAGGCTACTACAATTTTAATGGAAAACCTTTACCTCACCGCCAGGCCCTTAAGTACGCTAACACCTCTTACGACCAGACAAGCTTTTTTGCGTTGCCCCGATGAACCATACAGGAAATGAATTATCATACTACCGAAAAGCAATAGCCATACCTTTGAGCGCATTAAAACAATGCCGTATGTACGATACCCTTTTAACCTCGCTCGAGGAAGATATCCTCACTGTTACGATCAACCGGCCAACGAAGCTTAACGCCCTTAACAAGCAGGTTATGCACGAACTCGGAATCGTTATCGACGAGGTTTATCGAGATGATTCCATTCGTTCGGTATTGTTGACGGGCGCAGGTGATAAGGCATTTGTTGCAGGCGCCGACATCGGCGAGTTTGTGGGACTATCCGAAGCAGAAGGCAAGTTGGTGGCAAAGACCGGGCAGGAGCTTTTCCTTAAAATTGAACGCTGTCCTAAACCAGTGATAGCTGCAGTAAATGGTTTTGCATTGGGCGGCGGCTGCGAGTTGGCGATGGCTTGCCATTTTCGTATTGCAAGCGAAAACGCCCGCTTCGGGCAACCCGAAGTAAATCTTGGACTGATACCCGGTTACGGAGGAACACAGCGCCTGGTACAACTCGTTGGTAAAGGCAGGGCATTGGAAATGATGCTTACCGGGAACATGATCAATGCTGTTACGGCACTTCAATACGGACTTATAAACGCCGTTGTAAAATCCGAAGAACTGACCTCAAACGCGCGGGGGGTGCTTCTGGCAATAAACTCAAAGGCTCCTGTTGCAATAAGTAAGTGTATCGAAGCAGCAAATGCTGTATACGACGAGTCCACCAATGGTTATGAAACTGAATTGGATGGTTTTGGTGCCTGCTTCGGAACAAAAGATATGCAAGAGGGAACGGCGGCATTTCTGGAAAAGCGCAAACCCGTTTTTACCGGTAGTTAACATGCGAGTGATTCTCTCTACGGTTTACACGCTAGTTCAACAACCATGTACCAAAGTCGTTGAGTTGATAGTCAATTGGTGACGAGCTGAAGAATTTCAATTTACCATCGTTGGCCGATGTGCCACGGGCATCTCGTCGCACACTTCTTCTAGACCACTCCTTTCGGCCGGATACCAGCAAGAAGCTTAACTACACGAGATTGAACGATGAACTGTTGTTTGCGAGCTGAACAATCTCTGTTACCAGGATGAAAGCTATAACCTGCTGCGATTCTTACCACGTAAAGTTCGTCTTTTTCCTAATTCCAGTTCACCGTTTAAAACGTGGACTGAAAACATACCTTTGTGCGCTTAATATATCACTAAATAAACCAAAATGGAATACCGTATAGAGAAAGATACGATGGGTGAAGTAAATGTACCTTCTGATGTGTACTGGGGAGCGCAAACCCAGCGTAGCATAGAGAACTTTAAAATCGCCCAGGATACCAACCGGATGCCTAAGGAAATTATCAGGGCATTCGCATACCTGAAAAA
>JASLBT010000281.1 GCA_030146445.1 Segetibacter sp.
GCTAATTACTGGCAATGCCGAAAGTTGCACGGCAGCAATTCTTTTGCACTTCGGATGAGGTCAAAGTAAAGTTAGGCTGCAGCCTTGTTCTTAATTCAACAGAATATTTACATATTTGGTCCAAAAACATTTATGCGAACGCTAAATACTTTGCTTGTATTACTATTGATGGTTTCCGTCGTCTCCTGTATAAACAACCACCGGCGGGTTCATGGAAATGGAAAGCCTGGAACCCAAAACAGGAACGTGGCCCGGGTTACCGGTATCAGTTTGATGTCGGGAATTGATGTAGAGGTAACCTCCGGTGAACCCAGCGTGAAATTGGAAGGAGATGAAAACATACTACCTTATGTTGAAACGCGCGTAAACAACGGGAGTCTCGAGATTAGGTATCGAAAGAATTATCGTATTGAGACGGACAACCCGGTTAAAGTTTATGTGAGTACTCCGGATCTTAAGTCAGTAAAAATTTCCGGCGGCGGGAATGTTACTGCCGACGATAAGTTGTCGTCTAATCAACCGATGACTTTTTCCATTTCAGGAAGCGGCGACATATTCATGAATGTAAACACGCCAAAAGTTCGCGGCAATATTTCCGGCAGCGGTAACCTGAACCTTACCGGTGAAACAAAGGATGTTGATGTCGACATCAGTGGCAGCGGCAATTACCGCGGCAAAAGCCTGAAAGCTGAGAATGCCGACATTAGCATAACAGGAAGTGGCGATGCTGAGGCTTTTGCTGATGTATCCCTGAAAGCTAAGGTAGTGGGCAGTGGAACCATCCGGTATGCAGGCAATGCCGAAGTAAAACAGAACATTACCGGAAGTGGTTTAGTACAAAGAGTAAACTAGGTTTTTGACCAGGTTTGGTGTTAATACGGTCTTAAGTATTCAAGCATAATGACTCTTAGGCTGAAACGACCTTATAAGCAAATAAACTCAATTGTTTCACATGCAGTCTCAGAATGAGCACTAAAGCCGAAAAGAGTACAGGCACTTTATTTAGATGACAGCCTGAATACCGGATATCTCATATGTTCGGGTTCGTAATAAGGAGAGTTACGGTAAACGAAATTGAGCTGGGCACTCGCCGAAGCTGCGAATGTTGGATCTGCTTTTCTTTTCTCTTCCAGCCGTTTTTTGAGTGCCGGCTGTGTGGCCAGGTAGCTGGCAGCAAGGTCTTCCCACCGGTAGTCGCTGTAACCTTCTTTCTGCTGGAGTATGGCATCAAAAAAGTTCCAGGCAAAAAAGCTGTCATCACCTGTTGGTTCCAGCATCTCAACAATATATCGGTTTGCTCTTTGGTTACAATAAATGAGGTAGTCGCCTTTAAGAAATCGCAGTTTCTCCGTTCTGGTGCTTACCACAACTTCTGAATTCCTGTGGTGTTTTTCGTAGGGCCTGGGCATGCTCTTATAGCTTTCAACATGGTAGCTTTCAACCTCGATCATGGTATCCTTTCTAAGCTCCTGCATCTTTACGCCATTCCTTTTAAGATTCTCAAGTACCTCTCCCCATCCATGTGGGACAACGTAACCCTTCGGCGCATTGACACTTTTTTCAGGGACAAACGTGTTAAAATATTTTACTTCTTTTTCGAATGGTTTGCTATGGTCGTAATACAAACGTGATAAGCCCGTTACATCGCTGGTCTTATTCAGCGCTTCATAACCCTTGAAACGAATGGTTTCAAAGCGGGTGCTATCGGGTTTCCAGGCTAAAGGAAAACTCTTTTTTGAGGTAACGGCACTTATAGCTGCTTTCCTTGCGGCTTTCAGCTTTCCTGCGTTTTTCGAAGCCTCTTCAATAATGGTTTGCATTAATGCATAAGTAGAGGTAACCCTGTCTTTAAAAGGCTTGAGCATATGCGTTTCAGGCATGAAGGCAATAGTTTGAAACAGGGCAGCATAGCCACTGCTATACCGCGGTGGATCGTAAAAAGCAGTCATCCCTTTGTCTGGTGACGCATCTTCGAAGTTGACATATGGAGTCATGCTCCAATGTTTTTGCTCCATACTTTGAAATAATGCCGGTTCAAACTCGTTATGTAAGAAATTACCTAGCTGATCGCCGAGCTTATTGTGTTGGGTGGTCAGCAAAGTCATGGTATATTGGTAGTCAGCGCCATCACTTACATGATTGTCGATGAGTATGTCTGGATCAAGATAGTGGAAGATCCTTGCGAAGGCACGTGCGTTTTTCGAGTCTGACTTTGTGAAATCCCGGTTGAGGTCGAGGTTCTGTGCGTTCCCACGGAAGCCAAAACTTTTCGGTCCGTTTTGGTTTGCCCGGGAATATTGGTTCCGGTTTAGTGCACCCCCAATATTGTAGATTGGTATAATGGCAAGTACAATGTTTCCGGGTAGTGCAATTTTACCTGTTACCAAGTCGCGGAGTAACATCATGCTTGCATCGATACCGTCAGGCTCACCGGGATGTATTCCATTGTTTATTAAGATTACAATTTTATCTTGCTTATCCAATTTTCTCCGATCCGAGCCTTTATCTGTGGAAAACATCACCAGGTGCAACGGGTACCCTGCATCGGTGGTGTCGAATTTTCGTATCTGAATATTCTTGAAGCTGGCAGCCAGCTGCTCATAATAATTGATGGTTTCAAAGTAGGTAGCACTTTCTTTTCCACCGGATTTTTCGTACGTGGTAATATAGTTTTGCGCCGCGGTTGAAAGAGACCAAAACAAAAGAAAACTCAGATAGAGATTTTTTTTCATTAATTTGATTAAAATTTGCTTAAAAGTAATGGAAAATAAGCACAGAATTCTAATGGCAGAGGATGAACCCCGCCTGGGTCAAATCGTCCAGGAGGAGCTAACCCGTCAGGGATACCAGGTAGATGTGGCATTTGATGGCCAGATTGCTGAGAAATTGTTTTTCCAGCACAACTACACCATTGTTTTGCTGGATGTAAATCTACCGTACAAAAACGGACTTGCTTTATGCAAAGAGTTTCGCGAGGCAAAAAGGAACATCCCGATAATCATGCTTACTTCCATGGGCGAAATCAACGACAAATTGGATGCATTCAATTTGGGTGCTGACGACTACCTCGTGAAACCGTTTCATATTAACGAATTACTTGCACGAATAAAGGTTTTCCTTAAAAGATCTGATGGCTCCCCTGACCCCGGCGAGAAACTCGTGATAGCTGATCTCGAAATAGACTTACAGGATAAGAGTGTAAAACGTGCCGGTAAGGAAGTAAATCTTACGGCAAAAGAGTTTGCGCTGCTGGTGCTTCTGGCAAAATCGAAGGGAAAAGTGATTGCCAAACAGGAGATAATGGAGAAAGTGTGGAACCTTAGTTTTGACACCGGTACAAATACGATCGAGGTTTACATTAGTTTTCTGAGAAACAAGCTCGACAAAGCACATGAAGTAAAGCTTATTCACACAAAGCCGGGTTTCGGTTATTTTTTGAAGGAGGTGGATAAGCAGGAACAGGTATAGGCAGCAAGCTGCGCGCTATACATATTAATTCTATTCACTCCAACAGTTGGAGTCGTTTGACTACCTGCAGTGCCGAAACATTGAATAGACCATCAGCTGCCTAACTCTAAGTGCTACCGTGTACTGCTGTTAAGATCAGCAGAAACAAAAAAACCTGCAAACTGCAGGTTTTAAGACATTATAAGCCCGTAATTATGCCAACTTAGCAACCCGCTTAGCTAGTTTGCTCTTCAGGTTAGCAGCTTTATTCTTGTGTATAATTCCGCGTCTCGCTAACTTGTCGATCATAGAAGCAACGTCAGGTAGTCTCTCTGCGAATCCACTTTTCTCTGTCACTTCTTTCAAATCACGTATGGCGTTACGGGTTGTTTTTCCGTAATAACGATTACGTTCTCTGCGTTTTGCTGCCTGGCGTACATCTTTCTTGGTAGCTTTATGGTTTGCCATAATTTTATTTTAAGGACGGCAAAGGTAAGTGAAAACAAAATAAGTAGCGTAATTGGTATAGAATTTTTTTAGCTCCACCAACGGAGTTGTGAATCGCCGTGCATCTCTAGACTTAGCACCGTAACAAGGATACCTAATTGCCTTTAAAAGAAGCATTATTGGCTCTAAATCAGGGTATAAAAAGAGCAAATTCCGGTTATTTTTGATCTATGTTTCTTGACTCAAAAGCCGATATTTGCATTCCATTTAGCTTTTTCAGCTTCAAATAAGGTCAAAATCGCCATTATGAAGGATTTTTCATACATCACCAATTCCCATCCCGCCTATATCGAAAGCCTGTACAACGATTTTGTTGCGAACCCGGAGAGTGTTGACCAGGACATGCGCAAGTTTTTTGAAGGTTTTGATTTTGCGGTAAGTTCAGTGTCAACGAACGGAACCAAAGCTGCCGCTTCCAACGGGGCTGCATCCGCAGAAATAGACGCATCGCAGTTAGCAAAAGAGTTCAGTGTTTTTCAACTGATCATGGCGTACCGAAGAAAAGGTCATCTGGTAGCGAAAACAAACCCAATTCGCGAACGGAAAGATCGCAGGGCAGGGTTGGACCTGAAGGTTTTTGGATTAGACGAACAGGACCTGGCGAAAACATTTCAAGCCGGAAAATTTATTGGTTCCCCAAATGCCTTACTGAAAGATATCGTTAACCACCTGCAGAAGTGTTATACTGCCTCTGTAGGCGTTGAGTATTCAGCTATTAACGACCAAACTAAAATTGACTGGTTGGAGCGGGAAGTTGAACAAACTTTCCATGCGCCAATAAGCATAGAAAAGAAAAAGCGGGTACTCGAGAAGCTGAACCAGGGGGTAATGTTTGAGAAGTTTTTGCATACGAAGTACGTCGGGCAAAAACGGTTCTCACTGGAGGGCGGGGAAACTACAATACCTGCTCTTGACGCAATCATCAATATTGCCGCTGAATACGGGGTACAGGAGGCCGTAATCGGTATGGCGCACAGGGGCCGCCTTAATGTTTTGGCGAACATCCTTGGCAAAACCTACAAGCAGATATTTAGTGAGTTTGAAGGAACATCTACCCCCGATACAACGATGGGTAGTGGCGACGTAAAGTATCACCTTGGTTTTAGGGCTGAACACACGACGGTAGAAGGAAAGAAAGTGAACCTGCAGCTGGCGCCAAACCCGTCGCACCTTGAAGCGGTAAACCCAGTGGTCGTAGGATTTTCCCGGAGTAAGGCCGACGTTATATATGAAAGTGATTACGATAAGATACTACCTATACTTATCCATGGTGATGCATCGGTTGCAGGCCAGGGGATTGTATACGAAGTTTTGCAGATGAGCGGCCTTCGCGGCTACTATACCGGTGGCACGGTTCACTTTGTAATCAACAATCAAATCGGGTTCACCACCGATTTTGATGACGCGAGAACGGCCGACTACAGTACCTCAGTTGCCTCAATGGTACAGGCGCCCGTATTTCATGTAAATGGAGATGACCCCGAAGCCGTTGTTAAGTGCTCAGAAATAGCAACAAGGTACCGGCAGGAATTCAATAGTGACGTGTTTATCGATATGGTTTGCTATCGCCGGCACGGGCATAACGAAGGAGACGATCCAAAGTATACCCAGCCGAAATTGTATGCATTAATCGATAAGCACGCTAACCCGCGTGAGGTTTACAGCCAGCAATTGATCGCACACGGATCTATCGACGCTGAATTGGCCAAGGAAATGGAAAAGAAGTTTTGGGCCGAGTTGCAGGAACGCCTCGATGAGGTTAAGCAAAACCCTCTTCCTTATACTTATCAGAAGCCGGAACAATGGTGGCGTGATCTCCGAAAAGCCAACGAAGCTGATTTCGAGAGCTCCCCAACGACTGCTATCAACGCCGAACAGTTTCAAACCATTTTCGATAGCCTGATGAAATGGCCGGAGGGGTTTCAGCCACTGAGGAAAGTTGAAAAGCTACTACAGGACAAAATCAAACTTTTTGAGGCCGATAGGGCTGTTGATTGGGCAACAGCCGAGTTAATGGCATATGGCAGCCTTCTACTCGAAGGAAACGACGTTCGTATGAGTGGCCAGGATGTAAGAAGAGGAACTTTCTCGCACCGCCATGCGGTACTCAGGGATGAGAATACGGATGAGAGTTACAGCCGTCTCAGCCGGATACCGGGCGCTGAAGGAAAGTTCAGGATATATAATTCGTTGTTGAGCGAATTTGCCGTTTTAGGTTTCGAATACGGTTACTCTATTGCCAATCCGCATAGTCTCGTGCTTTGGGAGGCTCAATTTGGCGACTTCTTCAATACGGCACAAACAATGATCGACCAGTTTATTACCAGTGGTGAAACCAAGTGGCGCCAAATGAGCGGGCTGGTGATGTTGCTGCCGCACGGATACGAAGGACAAGGGCCCGAGCATAGCAGTGCGCGCATCGAGCGTTTTCTTCAAATGTGTGCTGAACTGAATATAGTAGTTACGAATATCACTACAGCCGCAAATTTCTTTCACGCCCTACGGCGCCAGATCATTTGGCCATTCCGGAAGCCAATGGTAAACTTTAGCCCGAAAGCGAACCTGAGACACCCCGGCAGCTACAGCAAAGTAGAGGAGTTTACGTCCGGAGGTTTTAAAGAGGTTATAGACGATACATTTGCTGATGCTGAAAACGTACAGAAGGTGTTGTTTTGCAGCGGTAAAGTTTATTTCGACCTTGCAGAACGTCAGCTTAAAGAAAACCGTAAGGAAGTCGCCATCATCCGACTTGAACAGTTGTATCCTTTACCAACAACTCAGCTGGAGGCATTGTATAACAAGTACAATAAAGCAACCTGGTTCTGGGTTCAGGAAGAACCGTTTAACATGGGTGCTGCCGGCTTTTTACAGATGAACCTTAAAGGGATTAATTATGGCGTCATCAGCCGCCAGCCAAGCGCCGCTACGGCGACCGGGTACGCAAAAGTGCACGCACAGGAACAAGCGGAGATTGTTGAAACGGCCTTCACTATTTAGGCAGCGATTGCGAACTTACCCGCTGCCCAACGATTTACAGCTTTTGACCCGAACTGGAAGCAATTGAAACCGGCGAAAAGATCAGCTAAGTTTGCTTACTTTAGTTTTGAAGTCGAGCGGGTACAGAAGAATGGCAGCATTTAAAACATCTCCTGTTCCGGCGCGGATTATAGCCTGGCTTTGTAACCAAAGCTGCAGTGTGCGACGCAACGGCTGACGATAGAAGTGCCACCGATGACCACCAAAGAATAAACTAACGGAGAAATAAATATTTATGATTGACATAAAAGTTCCAACAGTTGGGGAATCTATCAATGAAGTAACGCTGATCAAATGGTTGAAGAAAGATGGTGACTACGTGGAGCGTGATGAGGTGCTTGCAGAACTGGAAAGTGAGAAGGCGACTTTTGAAGTAAACGCAGAGAAAGCCGGAGTGCTTAAGACTGTAGGCAAAGAGGGAGATACCCTTAACATTGGCGACTTGTTGGCGCAAATTGACGAGACGGCAAAAAACGATGGTGCAGGCGTTCAAACTGCAGCACCGGTGGCAACCCCGGCGGCCCAACAAGCACCCGCTGCTCAACCGACGCCAGCCGCTGCTCCTACGGCAACAGCGACCGGCAAGGGCATTATAGACATGAAGGTTCCAACGGTAGGAGAGTCGATCACAGAAGTTACGCTCGTAAAATGGGTGAAGAAAGAAGGGGACCTG
The DNA here is from genome assembly GCA_030146445.1 of Segetibacter sp. Taxonomy (GTDB): domain Bacteria; phylum Bacteroidota; class Bacteroidia; order Chitinophagales; family Chitinophagaceae; genus Segetibacter. The sequence continues at coordinate 7,664 of JASLBT010000281.1, forward strand.
GTAAACAGGGATGAAGTAATCGCCGAACTGGAAAGTGAAAAGGCAACTTTCGAACTGAATGCTGAAGAGTCAGGCAAATTGTCGCTGAAATCAAAAGAAGGGGATACGTTAAAGATTGGAGATGTAATTGCCACCATTGACAGTGACGTTGCTGTTAGCGAGACGCAGGCAGCTGCTCCTGCTCCCACTGCCCCAAAGGTGGCAACTCCGGCACCCTCTGCTGCACCCGTAACAAACATTTCAAACGATGTAAAAGCTTCTCCTGTCGCAGCCGCAATTATCGCCGACAAGAAGGTTGATCCGAAAAGTATTACGGCAAGTGGTGCACAAGGCAAGATCATGAAAGATGATGTGCTGAGTGCATTATCGAATCCCGGCCGAACTCCGGGGAAAGCCTTATTTGGCCGCGAAGAGCGTCGTGAAAAAATGAGTAACCTTCGCAAGACGGTAAGCCGCCGGCTTGTGGAGGCTAAAAACACGACCGCAATGCTCACTACTTTTAACGAAGTAGACATGAGCCGGATCATGGAGATGCGCACAAAATTTAAAGACAAGTTTAAGGAAGCGCATGGCACCAACCTTGGGTTTATGAGCTTCTTTACCAAAGCGGTTTGTTTTGCTCTACAGGAGTGGCCCTCTGTAAACGCTTATATCGATGGCGACTCCCTTGTTTTCCACGACTACTGTGATATATCGATTGCCGTTTCGGCGCCAAAAGGATTGGTGGTGCCGGTGATCAGGAACGCGGAAAGCCTGAGCATGGCTGAGATCGAAAAAGAGGTGATTAAGCTGGCCGGCAAAGCAAGGGACAATAAGTTAACCATGGAAGAAAT
>JASLBT010000284.1 GCA_030146445.1 Segetibacter sp.
TTCTTGCGTCTGCCGTAGCCGATATTTATTCCGCTACTCGTTCAACTGCTTTAGATCTAAAGCAAGGACACCGGACTATTGTTGCCCTTCTTGCAGTGGCATTTTCATACGCCCAGAACAAAAACGGGCGATTACCTCCTGATTACTTAAATTGGCGCAGCAAAGGCATATATGAAACACAAGCGTGTAATCTGTAGTGCCCATACAAACGATCAACCCCTCATATGAAATTTTTATTGTTTACCGTTACGGCAGGCTTGATGGCGTTGGCCATAGGGTGCAAAAAAGCCGACAGCCCCGTAGTGCCGCCAGTGATCCCCGTGGTCAACCCTTTTGCAGGGCCGACCTATCCGGATAATTATACGGCGATTGCTTCCTGGGCGAGTCGCTCACAATGGAACCTGGCGAACGTGCATGATCCCACTGTTGAAAAAAGCGGCGACTACTATTACATGTACTCAACAGATGCTTCTTACGGAAATGCACACAACGGTAATGGACACTATCCCTACCGGCGATCAAAAGACCTCGTGAACTGGGAATTCCTGGGAATGGCCTTTGCGGGCGCACCTGCCTGGATAAAAGATTCGCTCAACAATAAACGGGCGCGCATGAACCCGGCACTGCCCCCGATAGCCAATCCCAATTATGGTTTTTGGGCGCCCTACATCAAGAAGGTCGGCAACAAATACCGGATGTATTACAGCGTGGTGGTCACCAACCCAATCGTTGGCAACAGCACCGACAACTCCTGGACAGAGCGCGCCTTCATTGGTCTTGCCGAGTCTGATGATCTGTCCACCAATGTTTGGGTCGACAAAGGAATGGTGGTTTGTTCGGTGGAAGATGGTGTAAAAAGCATTCTCAGAAACGGGGGTAATGATTGGGAAGCTTACTTCAAGTACAATGCGATTGACCCCACGTTTATAGTTACTCCCGAAGGGGAGCATTGGCTTATTTACGGGTCGTGGCATTCAGGTATGGCCGCACTAAAATTGAACCCGGCAACCGGCAAACCTGATAAACTGGAAACCCTAAGTGATTATGGTGTTCGTATTGCAGGCCGTGGAAACGTAAATGTAAATCGCTGGCAGGCCGCTGAAGGTCCCGAAATTATCTACAATGCTGAAACGGGTTACTATTATTTGTTTTTAGCGTATGATGAACTTTCGGTTGCCTACAATACCCGGGTTGCGCGGTCGAAAACGATCACGGGCCCATACCTTGGCATCGATGGCGCGAACGTAACCAATGGCGCCGAGTGCTGGCCCATGTTAACGCATCCCTATGCGTTCAACGGTCATCCCGGCTGGGTAGGGATTTCCCATTGTTCGATCTTTCAAAACCCGGAAACCAAAGAATGGTTTTATGCATCGCAGGGCCGCCTGCCGCCGGATGTACCCGGGATCAATGTTTCGAACGCCGTCATGATGGGTCATATAAGGGCTATACAATGGACCCCCGATGGCTGGCCAGCCGTGTCGCCCGAGCGTTATGCAGCGGTACCGAAAACCGGGATCAATGAACAATCGTTGGTAGGTAGCTGGGAGCAGATCACCATGCAATACCAATACAAGGTGATCCAGAAACCGGTAAGCGTTGTACTTACCGCCGATAAAAAGGTAAGTGGCGGAGTAACGGGTACCTGGTCGTACGACAACGCTAAGGCGTTGTTGGATATCAATGGTAACAAGTATACGGTAGCCGATGCCTGGGATTGGGAAGCAGTCCCGAGGAAAGTCACTATTACCTGGTCTGGATTTACCTCGAACGGCAGGCCTGTTTGGGGTAAAAAGATAAATTAATTTGGTAATTCGACTCGGTGACCTGTTATTATGTGGTGATAGCTTTTCCATGGTGTTTTCTTAGCCATAAAAGCGCATAACAGAATAGACTATTTGCGTCCTTTGTGTTTAGACTCTTGATCTATCGTTGTTGTTCTACTTTTAAAACCACAAAGAACAGCCTAAAGAAATACAACAAAGTGGAATACAAGGAATCGGCAGGTCGTTACCTGATCAAAACTGTTGAGCCTTTCGCAATAGCTTGAGGTCGACCTGCTAATTGGTAACGGCAGAGCCACACGTAAGCACCCGTCGCCTGTTCAACCCCATTTAATCTGCCGTCCCAACCGTCGGATCTATTTGACGATTGAAAAACAATCTGGCCAAAGCGATTGTAAACCCGAAAGTCGAAACCGATTACGTTTCCAAATAGAAGTGCCCGGATTTTATCATTTTTGCCATCGTTATTTGGAGTAAATGCAGAAGGCACATACAATCCTTCTAAACATTCTTTACCGGCGATATTAATACTGTCTGAACCGGTACAATTATTCGTATCTCTTGCCTGCAACCAGTACTGCCCGGGTTTAGTTATAACCAGTGAAGCCGAAGATGCGCCTGTGCTCCACAAGTACGAACCCAGTGAGCCTACAGGCGTTATCTGTATTGTTGAGTAGGAGCAAATAAATGTGTCTTTCGGAAGAAAGCCCGATGGTGTTGGCAAAAGCTGTGCAACAACAGCCGAGTCCTTTGCTCTGCATCCCCGGCTATCCGTTACTTCAACGCTGTAGGATCCCAGTTTTGAAACATTGAGTGTTCTTGCAACACTATTGTCGTTCCAATGATACGATGAAAAGTCGCCGGCATCTAAGGTCCAGGTAGCGCCTGCACATAAGCGGATGTTTTTATCCAGGCGCAACATTGGATTTGCATAAACGTTCAAAATTTTCACCGTATCATAACTCCTGCATCCATCGGTTGTAATACCGATCACTGAGTACTCTCCTTCGGACGCTACTGTTAATTGCTGCGTGGCTAAATTGTTGTTCCAAACATATTGGTTAAAACCGGTAGGCGGGCTAAAAGTAACGGAGTCTCCCTTGCAAAGGCTGGTGTCTCCTCCAAGGTGAATGACAGGAGAATTGTTTACACGTATGCGGATAGTGTCGTAGGCAAAGCACCCCGGCGCTGTTTCCGCCTTTAAATAATACGCAGTATCCATTGTTGGATTAACGACAACATGCGAGCCGGTAAGAGAACTGATATTGTAGTTGTTGCTCCAATAATAAGCCATAAAACCCGTGGGTGCTGTTAATACGACCGTGTCGTTATTGCATTTCAGCCGGTCCGGGCCAATGTTCACAGAGGCAAGAGATGCTGTAACGGAGATCGTGTCGCTGGTTTTATTGCCACAGAAGTCGGTGACCTTTACCCAATAAATACCCGGAGATGTGACCTCGAAAATCGAATCGGTACTGCCATCCTGCCACTGGTAACTTGCGAACACCGGTCCCGCATGTAGTGACAGACTGTTTGTTCCGCATAATGTAGTATCCGGGCCGAGATTTACAACTGTTGCTGATTTTACCAGGTTTATAGTGATAGAGTCACTTACCGGAACGTAACATGATCCGGCAGATACAGTAGCATACAATTTGCCTTGCCAATTTATATTTTTAAACCATATGGTAACGGAGGTGTCAGTTGTCATCCGTATACTATCTGTCACTCCGACATCGATATTCCAGCGAACCTGGGCACCACACGTATTTCTCTTAAACGCGCTGAATGTAACTGATTGTACGCTTCCGCAAATATTCGTGCTTCCATTTATTTTTAATGTATCGCACCTGTTAACCTGGCCGCACAAATTAAAGGTGGTCGATGGAATATCGTTGGGAGGATTAACATTAGGAGTCAATGCAACTATCTTATTGGGATCATTGGCATCGAGGTAACTGAAGTTTCCGTCCTCAATTATATTCAATGAAGAAAAGGATAGGAAGCTGGTGTCTTTGCCCAGGCATAGCGAGGAAGTATCGCTATCATGCATTCTACGAAACTCGAAGTAACTCTTCCAACTGGAAGGATTTTGCAGGTAGCTCTGGATGTATATGAATCCACCATCGCTTAATGAAGCAAATCCATTTGCTCTATTGGGCAAAGCCGCATTAAAGTAACTGGCCTTTCTTTGATTGTAAAATTGCCCGTTCGCAAAAGAAGCAAAAAATACATTCGAGCTGTTTGTACCTGTATACGCAAGCAGTGTGAGTAGACCTTTGCCGTCCCCGTCGAAATAAAGGAGATTGTTATTGAAGTTTGTGCGCAGCGATGAACGAATGGTATAAGCTTGCAGTAGATT
>JASLBT010000286.1 GCA_030146445.1 Segetibacter sp.
GCTTGTCATTCCGCAAACCTTCATTCGCAGGTTTCTTCGTTCCACAGGTGGTGTCTGCCCTGCAGGTATTATATTTTCCATCCGCGTGATTTATCCCCTGAAAAACTCTTCCGGCATGGAAGATTTCAGGGCGGTTACAAAATCAGCAAAGGCAATCGCCGGGTCTGGTTGCTTCATAAATGTTTCGCCTATGAGAAAACCTGAAAACCCATGGTTTTTTAAACGGCTGATCGTATCGACATCACTGATGCCGCTTTCGGAAATCTTCAGTTTATCATCAGGTATTTTAGTGCTTAGGCTAATGGACCGGTTTACATCGACCGTAAAGGTTTTCAGGTCCCGGTTATTTACACCCACAATGTCCACCTCCATACAAATATGTTCGAGTTCTTCTTCGTTGTGTATTTCGAGCAATACTTCAAGGCTCAGTCTTTTAGCAAACAATGCAAGTTCCTGAACGCGCTTTGGCGAAAGACAAGCCGCAATCAACAATATCACGCTTGCACCTATTGCTTTTGCCTCTACTATCTGGTATTCGTCTATAATGAATTCTTTTCTTAAAATTGGTATGCTAACCATTTCACGGGCGTACATCACGTCGTCGATAGAGCCCCCAAAGTAGTTTTCGTCGGTCAAAATCGAAATTCCTGCTGCGCCATAACTTTCGTAAGCTTCTACCACGGGACCAATCTGAACCTGGTCGTTAATCACCCCTTTCGACGGCGACTTCCTTTTAAACTCTGCAATAATTCCCGTTGCTCCTTCCATTAAAAGCTGCGAGACCAGCGAATTACATGAACCAGAATAATATGGAAAGCTTTCCAGCTCCTTCACCGGTATTAACGCTTTCTTCTGTTCAACCTCGGTCTTTTTCGTTGCTATGATATTATCGAGAATATTCATGTAGGTGTTTTGGTAACATCAACTATTGCAAACTAACTAGTTTTTCAAGACAATTGTAAGCCTTTCCGGTTTCAAGGCTGTCGACTGCAGCCTTATAGGCGTGTTCGTGGCTGCTGTAATTTCCGGAACACTGCAGCGCCATTGCTGCATTTGCAATCACGACTGCGTTCTGCGCCCAGCTTCCTTCGCCCTTAAGTATCTTTTTGAAAAGCTTTGAAGCCTCCTCAACGGAATTTCCACCATAGATATCCTGCGGGCTTACCATTCTTTTACCTATTTCCTCAGGTCTATAAACCCGCTCTCCCGCCTGCGTGATCACCTTCGTATCATCTGTCAGCGAAATCTCGTCGTAGCCGTCAAGGCTGTGGATGATGGTAAATGGTTTGCCGGTTTGTTGCAGCAGGTAGTTGTAAATACGCGCCATCTCCAAATTGTAAACGCCCACAAGCTGGTACTGGGGTTCAGCAGGATTTACCATCGGACCAAGCATATTGAAAAACGTGCGTACCGCCAGGTTTTTACGTATCGGAGCAACAGCTTTTAACGCCGGGTGAAACAGGGGCGCGTGCAAAAAACAGATACCCGCCTCATTCACCTCATGCCTTAACGCGTCAGTATTATTTTTAAATCTATATCCAAGCTGCTCCATCACGTTCGACGCACCGCTTGTAGAAGTTACGCCATAATTACCGTGTTTCGCTACTTTTTGACCCGCACCTGCCACGATAAAACAAGACAGCGTGGAGATATTAAAAGTATTCTTCCCATCTCCGCCGGTTCCAACGATGTCCATCAGCTTGAAGGGCGACAAATCTGTTTTTACACACAGTTTCATCAGGGCATCCCTGAAGCCCTGCAGTTCGTGAATGGTAATACTACGCATCAGGTATACGGTAGTAAATGAAGCTATCTCATGCTCATTGTAATTTCCCTGCGAGATGTTGATCAGCACCTCCGACGCCTGTTGGCGCGAAAGGGTCTTGTGTTCAAAAAGGTATTGTAATATCTTTTTCATGAAGGGTATGGATGTAGAGCGTAAGAATTGTTGGCACCATCAGGCTGTCACCCAATTGCGAAGGATATTTTCTCCCATAGGGGTGAGAACACTTTCGGGGTGAAACTGCACACCTTGTATGTCGAAGGTTTTATGTTGCAATGCCATGATGTAGTCGCTTTCATCCCGGGCGGTGATCTCCAGTTCGTCAGGGAAGTTTTCATCTGTAACCACCCAACTGTGGTATCGACCCACTTCTATTTCGCCAGGCAGTCCTCTAAACAGGGGAGCGTCCTGGTCCAGCCGGCAAGGCGTTGCTACGCCATGGTATACGGAGTCAAGATTTGCAAGTGTTCCGCCAAATGCCTCGCCTATCGCCTGGTGACCCAGGCAAACACCCAGGATCGACTTGGTAGATCGGTATTCCCGAATAACGTCGAGCAGCAAACCGGCTTCCACCGGTATACCAGGTCCGGGGGACAGAATGATCTTATCGTAACCCCTGATGTCTTCAAGAGCAATCTGGTCGTTGCGAAAGACATCCACCTTAACGTGGGTTATTTTTTCAACCAGGTGAACCAGGTTGTAGGTGAAGCTGTCGTAATTATCAAAAACAAGAATTTTCATAACCGGAACCTTATGGAAAATATTAATAGTTGTAGAAATAATGAAAACGTCGACCCAAGCCTCCGGAACCACTTCCGGTGCTAGGCAGGTTCTTCATCAAGGTCGTTTGCCAGTTTCACCGCCGTTTTTAACGCATTCAGTTTATTATTTACCTCCTGTAATTCGCTTTCGGCATTCGAAGCTACGGTTATACCTGCGCCTGCCTGGTAGTAGAGGGTATTGTCTTTACTCAAAAAACTACGGATCATGATGGCATGGTTTAACTGCCCGTCGAAGCCGATCATACCTATTGCCCCACCATAAAAACTCCGCGAGGTTGGTTCATTTTCGTGTATAATCTCCATTGCCCTCACTTTGGGAGCACCGCTTAAGGTACCTGCCGGAAATGTGGACGCCAGTAATTCAAACGGATTGGTGTCCACCTTAGGCCGACCGGAAACTTCGCTTACGAGGTGGATGACGTGCGAATAAAAATGCACCTTTCGGTAACTTGTTACTTCAACTGCATCGGCGTGCCGGCTAAGGTCGTTTCGTGCAAGGTCGACCAACATTACGTGCTCGGCATTTTCCTTTGGATCCTTTAACAGTTTGTCAGCAAGAACTTCATCCTGTGCATCGTCGCCGGTCCGTTTAAACGTACCCGCGATCGGGTGCACAATGGCCTTATTGTTATGGATTATAAGTTGACTTTCCGGCGAAGACCCCATCAGCCGGTAATCGTTATAGTCGAAGTAGAACAGGTATGGGCTGGGGTTTACCGTGCGCAATGCCCGGTAAACATTAAATTCGTCGCCGGAAAAAGATTGTTGAAAACGGCGGCTGAGCACCACCTGGAAAACGTCGCCCCTGTGACAATGCCTTTTCCCCGTTTCCACCATGTCGCGATAGTTTTGATCGGCCATGTTGGAGCTTTCCTCGCCTTTGCACCGGAACGGAAATACCGGCACGTCTTTACTTTTTATCAGGGATAGGATCAGGTCAAGTTCACTTTCTACGCCATTGATGCGGTTCTCGCAAACATAGAGTTCATCTTTATAGTGGTCGATTGCAATAACGTATTGATATAACCGGTAACGCATCAACGGAATACGCTCTCCGGTTTCTCCTTGTTTTGCGCCCATCTTTACGTCTTCAAAAAACCGTATAGCATCGTAAGTGGTATAACCGAACAGACCCTGTGCTGCCTGTATTGGTGCTTTGTTGGCCGGTTGAAATCTTTGGAGGAAACCGTTAAGTTCCTTAACTACTTCGCCTTTGTTGTGCAGTCTTTTTCTGACTACCTGCTCGCCGGGATACTTAAACTCGAAAGCCTGGTCGTTACTAATCTCTATGCCGCCTATTGGCTTTATACCGATGAAAGAAAAACTGTTTTCGCCGGCATGGAAATCAGAGCTCTCCATAAGTATACTTCCCTGGAAACGATCCCGCAGCCTGAGGTAGATACCGACAGGTGTGAATACATCTGCAAGCATTTTTCTGCAAATAGTTTCAAATACAATGGATTTCATATATTCGGAATAAGGGTACAGTGAAAAGCAACAGTTGGTGTATAACGAAAAAGCCCCGGCTTTATTTACGCCAGGGCTTTATTATGTTGCAACAAAAGCAAAAACATAGCTACCCCGGGAAGGAGATGCTATGCCACCAATTGTTATTTTTTATTGTTTTCACATTACAAAGATGCGGGAAAATAGATAACCTCCAAATAAATTTATCGTTTTTCCAAGATCTTACCGCCGGAGTTTTGTGATCATATTTCAGCTGTGGATCAAAGCCGGCATTCCTGTAATTAGAAGCAATAATCCGGTGCGGCAATTTATGATGGCTGCGAAAATTTGATTGATTTGGTGGCGTACGCAAAATGCTGCACTGCAGCAAACAAGCTTTTATCTTTACCAGTCTGGCCTGCCGGATCCATTATTAACACTCAAATATTTGCGATGCGCTTTACGTTTTTCCTTTTGCTGTCACTTCCGGCAATGTGTTTCGCCCAGGACAATTACGTGCTGTTAAAAGCCGACCAGCTTTTTGACGGTGAAGCGCTACATAAAGGCTGGTCGGTACTCATTAAGAACAAAACGATTGAAGCTGTCGGGGAATTAAAAGATATTCCGGCGGGTACAAAAACCATAACGGTAAGCGGCACCATAATGCCCGGGCTGATCGAAGGACATTCACACCTTTTTCTGCACCCTTACAACGAAACAACGTGGAACGACCAGGTACTTAAAGAAAGCCGGGCCGAAAGAACCGCGCGGGCCGTTGTTCATGCAAGGGCGACCATAATGGCAGGGTTCACCACGGTGCGCGACCTCGGAACCGAAGGAGCAGCTTACGACGACGTTGGATTGAAAAAAGCAATAGAAAAGGGCGTTATACCGGGACCACGGATGATCGTAGCGACTGAAGCAATTGTCGCAAAGGGAACATATGGTCCGCGGTCCGAGTCTGCTGATTTTGAAGTGCCACAGGGTGCCGCAGAGGTCTCCGGCATGGAGGACCTGGCCAACGAAGTAAGGACGCAAATTGGTAAAGGGGCGGATCTGATCAAAATATATGGCGATTACCGTTGGGGCAAAAATGGTGAGAGCCTGCCAACATTTAGTATCGACGCATTAGCGTCGGCGGTGGCTATTGCTGCAAGTGGAAACCGTGAGGTGGTTGTTCACGCTACTACACCTGAAGGCATGCGAAGAGCAATTATGGCCGGCGCGTCTACCATAGAACATGGTGATGAGGGCACCGCAGAAATCTTTCGAATGATGAAGGAGAAAAAAGTGGCGCTATGCCCTACCCTTGCGGCCGGCGATGCTACTTCGCAATACCGCGGATGGCGGAAAGGAACGGATCCGGAACCTGAAAAAATAGCGAACAAAAGAAAGAGCTTCAAACTGGCGCTTGCTGCCGGGGTAACCATTTGTATGGGCGGCGATGTTGGCGTTTTTACCCACGGCGATAATGCACGCGAAATGGAGATGATGGTGGAATATGGCATGCAACCCCTTGCGGTATTGCGCTCCGCTACCTCCATCAATGCCGACGTGTTCGGCTACGGCGACCAGATAGGCAGGATTAAGAAAGGGCTCCTCGCCGACATCATTGCCGTAGCAGGAGATCCTGCAAGCGACATTAAAGCTGTGCGAAATATTCAGCTGGTGATGAAAGAAGGCATTGTATATAAGGCGCCTGGAAACACCCCATAACACTTTCGGCATTGAAGAACCAACCGTCGCTAATATTTGCTGCGTAATGGTATTCCGTATAAGAGCTACCGTGTGGACACTTCTTCTTAGCGGCTTAAAAAATGGAACACGGATGACAGGGATAAAACGGATAGGTACGCTTTATCGTTCTGCGAAGCAGAAAATCTATCCATTTTGTTCAAAGCCGTAGCAAAAAGGATTGTTTTAGAAGATGGATTTTCGCCAAAATCCGATGAAGATCATTTCAATCCGTGTTATCCGCGTTCCTATACCGATGTGTACACACAGTAGGTATAAGGCCGAGTAGGCAAGCGGGAGTTTCACCCGCAAGCCTCTCACAGAACCGTACGTGATAGTCTCCCATCATACGGCTCGTGTTATTCTTTAATAATTAAAACAATACCCCTTCTCCCAATGATAAAATAATCTTGGGTCTTCGTTTTTGATACTGAACAACTTCCTAAAAGCAGCTTTTACCGACGTAATCTTATACTTGTTCTGTATCCATTTAACCAGCCGCCTCTCTAACAGTAGTAGTGTTTTTCTTAGCGATGCCTTACCATATAGACCAAAATAGTTTATCCATCCTCTTAACCGGCTATTGAGCTTTTCGGCTATTGTTTGTATTTCCACTTGAGTTATTCGCCACTCCACAGTTGTTTTTATCGCTTCCGCTATCTTTTTCTGATTTGCCTTGCTTATCTCAGCTGTGAAAGCCATATAACTCCTACGCCTGTTTAGTTTGCTCTGACTTCTACGGGGTTGAAAACTGAAACCTAAAAAGCCGAACTGTACTTTGCTTTGCTTTTCGGTTCTGCGGTAATCTTTGCAGTACACTATCTGCGTCTTCTGTTCATTTAGCCTTAGGGCTACTGTCTGTAATCTTGCTTTGATCTCTTCCAGCAAACCTTCAGCTTCTTCTTTGCTCCTGCAATGTATTACCATATCGTCCGCGTATCTTACAAACTTCACTTCAGCATCCTTCTTTTCAAGCCACTTGTCCAATGCAAAGTGCAGATACAAATTGGCTAACAACGGGCTGATCACTCCTCCTTGCGGCGTCCCTTTTCCTCCTCTGTCTGTTTCTTCTCCTGCCTTGTTAACGATTTTCATCTCAAGCCATCTCTTTACGTACATACTTACCCACTTCTCCTCAATGACATGCGCCACTGCTTTCAGCATTAGTTCATGGCTTATTTCATCAAAAAACTTGCTTATGTCCAAGTCTATTAGCCAGTCTGTTGTCTTGCAATTCTTCCTTACTTCTTCTATTGCCTCTCTTGCACTCTTTAAGGGACGGTATCCGTACGAGTTGACATGGAATAGATGGTCTATTCGCTGTTCCATATATTTCCTTACTACCTCCTGTGCAATCCGGTCTCGTAGCGTTGGTATGCCCAGCTTTCTGGTTTTGCCATCTTTCTTTGGTATCTCTACCTCCCTAACTGCCGAGGGAAAGTATGTGCCTGAGGCTAGCCGGTTCCAGATTACGTACAGGTTGTCCTGAAGCTTCTTTTCAAAGTCGCTCCAGCTTTCCCTATCTATACCTGTGGCCTTACCCCCGCCCTTTACATTTCCGTAAGCATCTACTACCTGTTTAAAATCTATAGGTATTGGTTTGACTACGTGTACATTCATTTAAATCCTTTCCATTTTCATAGATTGTTCAATTGTTTGTTCACTTAAATAACCAGCGCCCTTCGCTCTTTCCATCTTTCAATGGCTTTCCTCACTACTACGACGCTGTCCGACTACCTGTAGGCTTAAGTAATACTTGCTTCCCGAAGCCTTATATCCTTTTGTATTCAGAATGCTCTTTCTGCCTCCTATCCTTAAGTTTATCCTACAGGTTCTCCCAAGTTCTCTTTTAAAGCCTGCTTGCAGGTTCGTGCTGTCTCAATAACGGCGGGCATGCAGCCAGTCTCTCAGGTCTCCGCTGCACTCGTCCTTATCAACGCAATACCAGATAAGTTTTGCCACGCGACTTTTGCTTTTTCGATACGTCTTCAACAGTTCACTTTCGTCCACCTCCCTGCAGCTTAACTGACCTTTCTTCAAGGCCTTTTCCTCAACCGTTCACTACCGCTATTTTACAACAGAAGCAGCGTGAGGCGTTTTGATAGCCCTGCCTGTACCAGCGCTACCGATGGACCAGCAGATTGCA
>JASLBT010000316.1 GCA_030146445.1 Segetibacter sp.
TCTATAGACGCTGGTTATACGCATAAAAAAACCCCGCTTTTCAGCAGGGTTTTTCTTATCAAACAGATTTATTAATCTTCTACTTTCAGCTTACCTTTTTGCTTAGCCATAACTTCTTCTGCAACGTTGTTCGGTGCAGGGTTGTAATGACTGAACTCCATGGTTGAAGTTGCACGACCTGATGACAATGAACGCAGTTGGGTTACATAACCAAACATCTCGCTCAGTGGCACTTTTGCCTTAATAACCTGGAGACCTGCGCGGCTATCCATTCCCTCGAGCATACCACGACGACGGTTAAGGTCACCGGTAACGTCACCCATGTACTGGTCAGGGGTAGTTACTTCCACTTTCATGATTGGCTCAAGCAAAACGGGCTTCGCTTTTCTGCCAGCTTCGCGGAAACCACCTTTCGCACAAAGTTCAAAACTCATTGCATCCGAGTCAACCGCGTGGAAACTACCATCATAAACACGCACTTTCATGCTTTCTACCGGGTAGGCAGCAAGTACACCTGTGTTCATCGAGTTTTCGAAACCTTTCTGAATTGCCGGAACAAATTCCCTTGGGATAGAACCACCAAACAGGTCGTTAACGAACTGGAAGGTTCCTTTTCCTTCTTTCAGGAATTCTTCGTCTGCAGGTCCGATCTCAAATTGGATGTCGGCGAATTTACCACGACCACCGGTCTGCTTTTTCAGCGTTTCCCTGTGTTCAACTGTTTTGGTGAATGCCTCTTTATAAGCAACCTGGGGAGCACCCTGGTTGATTTCTACTTTAAATTCACGACGCATACGGTCAACGATAATCTCCAGGTGCAATTCACCCATACCGCTCAAAATGGTCTGACCGGTTTCTTCATCGGTTTTAACGCGAAGTGTTGGATCTTCTTCAACCAGTTTGGCGATAGCCATGCCCATTTTGTCCACGTCGGCCTGAGTTTTAGGTTCGATCGCAACAGAAATTACAGGCTCCGGGAAGGTCATGCTTTCCAGGGTGATCGGATGTTTCTCATCGCAAAGGGTATCTCCCGTTTTGATGTCTTTGAAACCAACCGCTGCACCAATATCTCCTGCTTCGATATAATCTACCGGATTTTGCTTGTTCGCGTGCATCTGCATAATACGACTGATCCGCTCGTTACGACCCGTACGTACGTTCAGCACATAAGAACCGGAGTCGAGCCTGCCGCTGTATGCCCGGAAGAACGCAAGACGACCTACGAATGGGTCGGTCATGATCTTGAAAGCAAGAGCACTGAATGGTTCTTTAGGATCAGCATGGCGGATCACTTCTTCGCCGTTATCCGGATTGATACCTTTGATGGCCTCAATATCCAGCGGACCAGGAAGGTAACGTACGATCGCATCCAAAGCCGTTTGAACACCTTTGTTTTTGAACGATGATCCACACATCATTGGAATGATAGAAAGGTCGATCGTTGCTTTACGGATGGCTTCATGAACCTCGTTTTCGGTGATCGTGTTCGGATCGTCGAAAAACTTCTCCAGTAAAGCGTCGTCGTATTCAGCCACTGCTTCAATCAGTTCCTGGCGGTACTGGTCTACTTCGTCCTGCATATCGGCCGGGATAGGCACTTCTTTAAAAGTCATACCGCGGCTCTCTTCGTCCCAAATGATGCCTTTCATGGTGATCAGGTCAACAACTCCTTTAAAGTTGTCTTCTGCGCCAATCGGCAACTGAAGAGGAACTGCTTTTGCACCCAGCATTTCACGAACCTGCTTAACCACGTTTAAAAAGTCAGCTCCGCTACGGTCCATTTTGTTTACGAAACCGATACGGGGAACTTTGTACCGGTTAGCCTGGCGCCAAACGGTTTCACTCTGAGGTTCTACACCGCTCACCGCACAGAACAGTGCCAATAAGCCATCCAGCACACGAAGGGAACGTTCAACCTCAACGGTGAAGTCCACGTGACCCGGAGTATCGATAATGTTGAATTTGTAAAGTTTTGTATCCGGAGATTTTACACCCTGAACAGTTGGAAAGTTCCAAAAACAGGTGGTAGCCGCCGAAGTGATTGTAATACCACGCTCCTGCTCCTGCGCCATCCAGTCCATCGTTGCAGCACCATCGTGTACTTCCCCGATTTTGTGGTTAACGCCTGTATAATACAGGATACGCTCGGTAGTGGTAGTTTTACCCGCATCAATGTGCGCCGCTATCCCGAAATTTCTTTGATACCTTAAGTCCGCCATGACTTTTATGTTTGTTTGTTAATTACTTTGTTGATCAACTGCAACGCCCTGATTTGCCAGTGTTGCGACGCTCCGTTCATCCTCTTTTCCCTGGTGGAGCTTCAGTTGCAGGGAAATATTAATGGTCCATCGGTGTACAGCCTTCAATTTGGAGGCGCGAAGGTATGATAATTTACGTATTTACAAGCAAAGGGCCGAAGCACTAAGGCTGGTAAAAAGATTATTAACAAACACTTGCAAACCACCCTCTCCGGGCTTGCTATTCCGTAAGGTTTGCCACGATATCGGTTCCGCCGGAAGCACGGTTTACCTCCGCAAACGATCAAAATCCGAAAATAGTATTAACGGAACGTAAATTTCTCACCCGTTCGGCGATGTTCACACCAGCATGCGTCTGTTGCATAAACGGCTGCCGTTCGGCGGTGTGGGTATTCTCAAAAAGCTGAACAAAGCGTTGCCGCCTCAATGGAGCGTCGCAACGATGTTCCATGCCGAATGGTGGCTGGTCACCAAAATCTACCTACCTGCCATGTTCAAATATTACAGCAGTCAGTTGCATGATGGCCTGGGTGAAACGGTTATCCGGTAGCAAAATGTAAAAAGGCCACCCGTGTGGGCAGCCTTTTAATATGTTAGCTTTAAGCTATTGTACAATTAGATCTTAAAGTGGGAGAACGCTTTGTTAGCTTCAGCCATACGATGTGTATCTTCTTTCTTTTTGAAAGCTCCACCTTCATCTTTGCTTGCAGCTACGATTTCGTTAGCCAGTTTATCAGCCATGCTGCGTCCGTTACGATCGCGGCTAAACCTGATGAGCCATTTGATGCTCAGGGAAACTTTTCTGTCGGCCCTTACTTCGGATGGAATTTGAAAGGTTGCACCACCAATACGACGGCTGCGAACCTCGACTGCAGGGGTAACATTCGCTAGTGCCCTTCTCCAGATTTCATATCCGTCTTCGTTTGTTTGCTTCGAAACTTTATCTAAAGCATCATAGAAAATGGTTAGGGCAATGCTTTTTTTACCTTGCCACATCAGGTTGTTAACAAAGCGGGTTACCAGTTTGTCGTTAAACTTTGGATCTGGTGCTAAAGGAATTTTTTTAGGTTGCGTCTTACGCATATCTCGTATTATTTATAACAGCTAAGCTGCTGAATATTGACAATGATTCGTTGTAAAAAGAGGCCTATTTTTTAGCCTTTTCTTTCTTCGTTCCGTATTTTGAACGGCTTTGCTTACGGTCTTTAACTCCGGCAGTATCAAGGCTACCACGAACAATATGATATCGAACTCCTGGTAAGTCTTTAACCCTTCCACCACGTATCAAAACAATTGAGTGCTCCTGGAGGTTATGTCCTTCTCCCGGAATGTAAGCAATCACCTCTATTTTGTTTGTAAGACGAACCTTTGCCACTTTACGTAAAGCAGAGTTTGGCTTCTTCGGGGTGGTTGTATAAACCCTTGTGCAAACGCCACGGCGTTGTGGGCATGCATCCAAAGCCCTTGATTTACTCTTGGCTTTGATAATTTCTCTACCTTTTCTAACTAATTGCTGTATTGTAGGCATCTGTAACCTTAATTTTTCGGACGGCAAAAGTAATCGCTTAACTTGTAATAACAAAAATGTTTCTCAAATAATTTGTTACACAAGTCAAAAATTGTTGCCGCTGTTAATAAATATATTTTTCAACTGTTTGCTTCTAAGGCAATTTTGTTTACTCAAGTGGTAATAATTGAGTTGCGATTTGGGCAACTCCGCCGTATATGATCTGGATCGAAACATTTCGACAATGTAACCCCATTTAACTTACCCTGTACAACCAATCGTGGCTATCTTCTGCGCTCCCCGTTCTGATTGCCGACAACCGGCTTTTTACCTCGGGGGCAACGGTCCACTTCGAAACGTCGAATTCCATTACGTAATCTTTGTAACGCAGTTCCTTGATTGAAGAGATTACAGCTGCAGTTCCTGTTCCGAATACTTCCAGTAACTCTCCCTGACCATGGGCAGCGACAAGTTCATCGATGCTGATTTCTCTTTGAACTACCGTCAATCCCATGTCGCCAAGCACGGTGATCACACTGTCGCGGGTTATTCCGTCGAGGATAGTTCCCTGTTTCAAGTCAGGCGTATATACCGTTTTGCCGATCACGAAGAACACGTTCATGGTACCAATTTCCTGAACATAACGATGTTCGAAGGCGTCGGTCCATAGCACCTGGTCATATCCAAGTTCTTTTGCCCTGGCAGTGGGCAACATACTAGCGCCATAATTTGCGGCTGCTTTTGCAAAGCCAATTCCTCCCGGTGCTGCTCGTGTATAGTTTTCTTCTACATAAATGCGCATCGGCTTGTCGTAATACGGCCCGGTCGGACTCAAAATGATGAGAAATTTGTACCGTTCCGAAGGTTTAACACCAATGACATCATCAGTGGCAATCATAAACGGCCGTATGTACAGCGAGTGGTCCTCCTGGTCGGGGATCCATGCTTTGTCTACCTGGATCAGCGCCCGCATCCCCTCTATGAAGATGTCTTCGGGTACCGCAGGCATTTGCATTCTTTCTGCAGAGAGGTTAAACCGCCGAAAGTTTTCGTAAGGTCTGAAAATAGCTATGTTGCCATTTACATCTTTATAGGCCTTTATCCCTTCGAAGATCGCCTGGCCGTAATGGAGAGCCGCGGTTGCAGGGTCAAGCATTAAAGGTGCATAAGGTTTTATTTCAACGGTTTTCCATTCTCCATTTTCATAATCAGCTTCAAGCATATGGTCGGTAAAATATTTACCAAACGGCACATTCTTTAGGTTAACCTGGTTCAGCCTGCTGCCCGCAGCTTTCTGCACAATTATCTCGGACGCTTCAATCATATTTGTACTTTTGATTTTTGCAAAGAAACAAAAAATGCCCTGTACAGGCGGGAAATCATCATTGTATGGCTGGAGAAAGAATAATTTTACCCGGATTTCTTATTGCAGACCTCTATAAAACTGTATTGGTAGATATACCCGATAGATCAACGCAAATAGCTTCCGGTGTTGAAGATCCTGTCACATTACCACTGAAAAATCCCGAAAAGATCAGGTTTCTCGGACAAAACAACAAGCAAGTCGTTGTTTTGTTAAAAGACAGCCAGTCCCCTTTTATCAACGACACCGAGCTCGAATTCTTAACCAGGATTCTGAAGGCCTGCCAACTCAACCTGAGCGACATTGCTGTTGTTAATGTCGCCAACCAGGACGTAAATGCCGCAGACCTGTCGGCGCAACTTTCACCAAAATATGTGTTGATGTTTGATGTTGATCCTGTTTTTGTAAAACTTCCATTTACGATACCGCATTTTCAGGTGCAAAAGTTCGACGGCTGTAGCTATCTCACCTCCGCTTCTTTGAAGCTGATGATCCCCGAGTCACCAGACAGCAAACTCCTTAAAACAAAATTGTGGTTAACACTGCAGAAAGCCTTCAACCTCACCCAATAAATCAGGATGCCAACCCTCGTTTTTGCAACAAACAACCCGAACAAAGTTGATGAGGTTAAGGCAATTGTCGGCCAGCAGTATAAAATCATATCACTTGCCGATGCGGGCATCCACATCGATATTCCTGAACCGCA
>JASLBT010000350.1 GCA_030146445.1 Segetibacter sp.
CAAACTTCATATCAGCCGCTAAAATATTCCGGGAAAAAAAATTCTTCTTATAAGGATACAATACTTTTACGTATTGAAACCTGAGGTTGTGAGGCTTTCTTCGAAAACTCGGTTAGCCTGGGGTTGCGAAGCATAGGAGCTTTCATTCTGTTACGAACTTTGTTCTTTAAATTCACGGCGGGTACAGAACTGTGGCGGACAACTTATTTCTTTGACATTTGTGGTTCGGGCCAGTGCTGCCGGTTTATGTTGAGTGTACAGCCACAAACAAAGCCGGTTTTTGCCCCGACGCTTTATTCTATTTTCCCAGTCAACGATTATAAATTTGCTTGTGTTTTCAAATCATATACAACACCTCGTAAAACAGATCAACGATATGCTTTGCCAGCTGACCGACGAGGAATACCACCGGTCACTGGCTGTTTTCAACAACTGTTCAATTGGCCAGCATACACGTCATGTGATCGAGTTTTTTGTAGAACTGGAACAGGGTTACGAGCAGGGCTTTGTTGATTATAACCAACGTAAGCGCGACACAATCTTAGAAACAAACAGGCAAGCTGCCATAGCATCGTTGCAGGAAATTGTCACAGCCCCCGACAGGCCAGATAAATCAATGAGGATCGCCATATACAACCAGGGAAATGAACCTTCGGCTGTTATTGCCACCAGCTACCATCGCGAACTGGCGTTCCTCGTTGATCATACTGTACACCACATGGCGCTGATCCGCATCGGGGTAGAGCAATTACAAACCGTTGCTGTTCCGCCGACCTTTGGGGTGGCAGCTTCTACCCAACAACACCTGGGAGTATGTGCACAGTAAGCTTTATTCCGGTAGAAGGAAAGGTTTACCTCACCTCCAACCGTGATGAAAGAAGTACAAGACTTTCCGCCAAGCCTCCATTGGTATACAAACACGAGAATGCGAAGCTATTATACCCGAAAGACGGCGACAAAGGTGGTACCTGGATCGCGGTCAGTCAGAATGGTGACGCGGGTGTGCTATTGAACGGGGCCGCGTCGCCACACACGCCCAAACATCCGTATCGCTTCAGTCGCGGACTGATCCTGCCACAAATACTTTCTGCCGCAGATCCCGCAGATGCTTTCTCAAAATTTGAAGCCAACGACATTGAACCCTTTACACTGGTGTTGTATGTGCAGAAAACACTGTACGAATGCCGCTGGAACGGTGAGCTTAAATCCATCAACCGTTTGCCTGTCAACCAGCCACACATTTGGTCTTCTTGCACGCTGTACACACCCGAGATCCAGGAAAATAGAAAGCGTTGGTTTGACCAGTGGGTAACAGATCATCCATCCAAGGACGCCGAAAGTATTTACCGGCTCCACCGCTTTGGTGCGGACAACAATGAAAGGATTGATCTGGTAATGAACCGCAACAACGAAATGCTGACAGTGAGCATTACCTCCATTCAACTCGATGCGGCCGAAGCAGTGATGACTTATTATGAACTGAAACAAAACAATACATATCGAAACTCGCTACGTTTCTTCGGTCAGCAAACAGCCGGGGCTTCGCTTTGGTGGCGACGTTTTAGTATCCGGTTGCGCCATTGGGAGTACTGGCCATTTCATGCAGTGTACGCACCGATTTATCCTTATTGGTTCTGGCTTTGCCTTAAAGCAAGATCATTTTTCTTTTTTACCGCTTCCAATCCTACCATACGCAACGGGGGATTTCTGATGGAAAGCAAAAAGGAAATTTACGACCTCATGCCGGTTGGGAGTTACCCGAAAACACGGCTCATCAGCAAAGGAGAAATGCTCCCTGGTGATGTGCGCAGTTGGCTCGCCCGGAATGGACTTTCGTTTCCGCTGATTGCAAAACCTGATATTGGTCTACGGGGACTCGCGGTAAAACTGCTTCGAAATGTTGAGGATCTGGATAACTACCACACGACCAGCAAAGTGGATTACCTCCTCCAGGCTTATGTGCCCTTTGAAAACGAAGTGGGCGTTTTTTACTGCCGCATGCCTGGAACTGAGAAAGGCACCGTTACCGGCGTCGTTGGTAAGCAATTATTGACAGTGACTGGTGATGGCGTACAAACAGTAGGGGAACTGTTGTCCAAAGAAAAACGATTTGTGTTGCAATTGGATGCATTAAGGCGAACCCTACCGGTGACCCTTACACAGGTGTTGCCTGGTGGCGAAACAAAGCTGGTGGTACCTTACGGCAACCACTGCCGGGGCGCCAAGTTTATAGATCAAAGCCACCTCGTGAATGACGCCCTGGTGAAAACCATTGATAACCTTTGTTCGCAGATACCGGGCTTTCATTTTGGAAGGCTCGATATACGCTATAGCAGCTGGGAAGAGTTATGTTCCGGTAGAAATTTTTGCGTGATTGAACTCAATGGTGCCGGGAGTGAGCCTGCACACATTTACGATCCGAAACACTCAATATTCTTTGGTTGGAGGGAGATCATTCGTCACCTGGACCTGCTCTATCGCATCAGTAAACAAAACAAATTGATCCGGAAGGTGCCTTACCTGGCATTTAAAGACGGGGTGAATCTGTTCCGGGAAAACGCCAGGTACCTGCGTAAGATCTCGTAAGAAGTGCGCATTGCCTGGCAAATCCCTGCAGAAACATGTTTCGCAGGATGTCGTCGGGGTGGCTACCTCGCCACCTCAATCTTCACTTTTTTATTTTTGATCTTTTCATTTTTGATCAGCTCGAGGGCCGCGCCGAGCTTTGTTTTTCGAACGGCCACAAATAAAAAGAAATCTTTTACCTCTATTAGTCCGATGTCTTCCTTTTTAAGCTTCCCTTTATTCGACAAAAAGCCTACAACGTCGATTTTGTTGACCTTATCTTTTTTTCCTGCGGCAATATAAAGGGTTGTCCATTTTGGTTTTGCAGGAAGTTCAACTTTCTCGGGTAACTCGATATTTTCAGGTTCCGGATGTATATACTCAGGGAGCTTTTCTTCTTCCGACAATATCAAAATTGCCGTTCCACTGGCATCCATTCTCGCTGTTCTTCCATTGCGGTGAATAAATGCTTCTTCGGTATGTGGAAGGTGATAATGAATGATGTAACGGATGTTCGGAATATCAAGCCCCCTGGCCGCAAGGTCGGTGGTTATCAACAAGTTAGTGCTGCCGTTTCGGAATTTTGCCAATGCGCTGTCGCGCTGTTGTTGTTCGAGCGCGCCGTGGTAAAATTCGTTGTAAATGCCCTTTTGCGTAAGCAAGGCACTTGTGCGTTCAACGGCTTCACGGTGATTGCAAAACACCAGTGTTGAACGATCCCCTAAAAAACAGATCAACCTGAAAAGGGTTTCCGACTTGTCTTTTTCTTCGGAATGCACCATTTGAAGCGCAAGCTTATGTGCTTCATCAGGTTCACCATCCAGGAAATTAATCTTTACCGGGTTGTTTAAGCCGACAAAGGCAGGAATTTCCACCGCTTCTGTTGCTGAAGTCAGCATCCGCTTATTGATCGCTGGCAGGGAGCCGATGATAAAAGACATTTCCTCGAGAAATCCAAGTTCCATGGATTTATCAAATTCGTCGAGCACCATTGTTGTAATCGAATCGACCGTGATGTTGCCGCGCCGGATGTGATCCGCCAGCCTCCCGGGCGTGCCAACCAGTAATGCTGGAGGCTGGATAAGGTTATTTTCTTCGGTTTCCCTCAGGTGGCCCCCATAACAACAAGTTACTTTTAAACCGGTGCCCATCTGCTTGAACACCTGTTCAATTTGTAATGCAAGTTCCCGCGAGGGTACGATAACAATAGCCTGGGTTTTGTTTGCCGTTTCATCCAGCAACACCAATATAGGAAGTAAAAACGCGAGGGTTTTCCCTGAGCCGGTTTTTGAGAGTAGAATAAGGTCGGGGTGAGTTTTACCGGCCTCGATAGCAGCAAGCTGCATTTCGTTGAGTGCGTCAATCTTTAAGTTAGACAGGATCGCTTCAGTGGAAGATTCTTTTTTGTTCATGAAAAACGGGCAGGTTTGCTGAATAGGTATTCGCTGCGCTTTTACAAAGATAAACCATATGCCAGCCAAATAGCCGGTTATCGGCTGATGCTGTTCGTTGATCTGAATGGCGAGGAGCCGCTGAGTTAAACTGGAACCGCATGTGGGTAGAGCTATCGGATCGCCGAACCTGTGTTGTTGTGTGTCTATAAACAGAAAAGAGGGGATGAAACATCCCCTCTCTCGATAATAATCTAATCACTAAAGGCGTTCTGCAAATTGTTGCAAGGTCGATCAGGTTGTTATTGAACAACTGATAGTCATTACCAGGTAACATTAACGAACTAAAGAATAGCCTACTTTTTTGGTTTTTTATTTCCGAAGAGAGCTCTGTCCGCTATAAATAACACTTGTTCTCCCAACACCGTAACACCTACCACAACCTGGTTGCCCGTAATGATGTCAGCATCCCTGAGTAGGTTGTTTAGTGTGTTGTCAATTGATAAGTCGTTTAAAATGTTACTTAAAATTTCAATGTCAGCATCGTTAAGAACGTTAGTTACGTCAACTACATCATCGATGGTGATGTCCTGAACGTTTACGGTTATGTTTCCGAGCTGTACATTTAAGAGATTACCTGCTGCTGCAATAACGTCCGTACCTGAAACTTGAGCTTGTGATGTTTTTGAAGTAAAAGTCAGT
>JASLBT010000357.1 GCA_030146445.1 Segetibacter sp.
ATTATATCAGACTTCAAGGGCGACCAGCATGAACTCATCGTTCAAAATACCGGCCATCTGAATGGGAGCTACAATCATGATGGCTTTGGATTATACAGCACGCAAAACAGGCTGATGCTGATGTATGGAGAAAAAGCACACTTTCAGATCAAGGATGCCAACGATATGGTGGAAGCCAAAATTACGATGCCCGCCACCCTGAACTAATAAACCCATTAACCTATGTCGATCAGAACCATCATCATTGATGACGAACGTTTAGCAAGGAACGAACTAAAAAAATTATTACAGGAGTTTAGTGAGATCGAGGTTATAGACGAGGCCGCAAACGTGAATGAAGGCCTGGAAAAAATTGAACAACATTCCCCTGATCTGATCTTCCTTGACATCCAAATGCCGGGAAAAACCGGGTTTGATTTACTTGAGGAGTTGGAAAGAAGCCCTCGCGTGATATTTACTACAGCATATGACGAATATGCTTTAAAAGCGTTTGAGGTTAATGCTTTCGACTATCTTTTGAAACCGGTTGAGCCCCGCCGTTTGTACGATGCAATTCAAAAGCTTCATTACGAGGAAAATAAAGAACCTTCCTCTTCAGGTGTTATAATCAACCGCAATACCCTGCTGGGCGAAAATGACCAGGTCTTTGTTAAAGATGGCGAGAGGTGTTGGTTCGTAAAGCTGAATGAAATTCGATTGTTCGAGAGTGTAGGCAATTATGCCAAAGTTTTCTTTGCCGGCAATAAGCCTTTGATATTGAAATCGTTGAATGCCCTCGAAGAAAGGTTGGACGACAAAGTTTTTTTTCGCGCCAATCGTAAGCACATCATTAATATGCGTTGGATAGACAAAATCGAACCTTATTTCAATGGAGGCCTGCTGCTGGAGTTAAAGGGCGGTGAAAAGATCGAAGTGAGTCGCAGGCAGACTGTGAAGTTCAAGGAAATGATGAGCTTATAACAATTTTCAGAAAGCGCATTCGGTTAACTTTATGAATTTAATATTACAGTAGTTAATCGGCATGAACAAGCACTTTGTACTCCCCGTCTTTTTATTACTCGCAATCACCGGTTCTTCCCAAAAAATTAACCAGCTAATCAACGCCAAAGAAGTTGAGCGGATCGAAAAGGTGCTTTCTTCGGACGATATGCAAGGGCGGAAAACCGGCACTTCGGGCATTGCGAAGGCGGCGACCTTCATCAGCAATGAATTTAAAGCGGCTGGATTAAAAACGTATTCGGCTCAAAAAGACTACCTGCAAAGTTTTTCGATGGTCACACCCGTGCCGGCCGGTGGTTCTGCATCAATAAATGGTCAGTCAATTCAGATGAGCCAGGTTGTTGTTGTCACCAGCAAGCCCGAGTTAAAAATAACCGACAGATCCGGGTATGAGATTACCTACATAAAAGCCGGGGAAAACCTGTTTCTCCGGGCTTCAACACTGGTTCAGGCTGCAAAAAACACCGTAGTAGTGGTGGATACCAGCTTTAGCAAGCTTTTTAGCAGGTTATCGTTTTTAAAACGGCAATTGTTTAAATCCGACAAAAGCCAGATTTTCCTGTTGTCTGCCGCAAAGCCCGATTCATTTGCGATCGAAGCCAGGCACACCGTTACAGAAATGCCGCTTATTAACGTGGTGGGCATTTTGCCGGGTAAAAGCAAAGCAAATGAGTTTGTCATCTTTTCCGGGCACTATGATCACCTCGGCATTGGCAAACCCGTAAACGGAGACTCCATATACAACGGGGCAAACGACGATGCTGCCGGCATTACGGGTGTTATCATGCTGGCCAGATATTTTGGGGCGCGGAAAAACAATGAACGCACACTCATTTTCGTAGCATTTACGGCAGAAGAGTCAGGGGGGTTTGGCTCACAGCACTTTTCGCATACTCTCGATGCATCAAAGGTGGCGGCGATGTTTAATATAGAGATGATTGGTACCGAAAGTAAGTGGGGGAAAAACTCAGCCTACATCACCGGTTACGAAAAAACCGATATGGGAAAAATCCTGCAAAAAAACCTGGCCGGATCATCGTTTAAGTTCTACCCGGACCCTTATACCGAAGAGCAATTGTTTTACCGTTCTGATAATGCCACCCTCGCCCGCCTTGGCGTACCTGCCCATACGATATCCACATCAAAAATGGATGCAGAACCAAACTACCATAAACCAAGTGATGAAATTGGCACATTAGACCTGCGGAACATGACCGAGATCATTAAGTCCATCGCATTAAGCTCCACTTCCATTATCGCGGGAAAAGATAGTCCGTCTCGGGTAAAAACATCCGATCTCGAGCGATAGCCGGCTTGCTTAAATAAACAGCAAACTACCTTTAGATAAGTCACCGCTAATGATAGCCCCGCCATACCTATTTGGACAGGTGAGATATAGTTGTGGCACTGCTGCTCCCTGGTTGGTTTATCGAAAATTTGATTGGCGGGCTGCTTAATTCGAAGGCCCGGGTTGTGCGTGCGATCAGACAGCGACGCGCATGTGGCAGGCGACTCACTTGTGCCAACCATTTTATGGAGCACCTCCTGAGGGAATAAGGTAACCGGCGATGGATGCATTGCTCAATGATGAAATTGCCGTACACGAGTGCGACGCAACGATGTTACCTGAAGGGATGTCGCCGGGCCCAAAAAAAATGTATTGAGAGTAGCGGTTGGAATGATCCGCCGATTGTAATTCGCAAATGCGCCAATCATTACACGCTGATCATCATCGAATGCACCGCATCACTCATCTCTTTGATGAGGGTTTCATCTTTTTCGATGGCATTTCCAACTACGATAACATCTGCGCCTGCTTTGCAGTTGCGGTATGCTTTTTCCGGATCGCTGATACCTCCGCCGATGATTAAGGGAACCTCTATATGGCTGGCAACCATTTCGATCATGCTTTCAGGGATGGGCCTTTTTGCTCCGCTTCCCGAGTCCATATAGATCAATTTCATTCCAAGCATTTCGCCGGCCATTGCCGTGCAAAGCGCAATTTCATTTTTATCGGATGGGATAGGCGTGGCGTTGGAAATGTATGAAACGGTTGTAGGGGCGCCGCCGTCGATTACCATGTAGCCGGTTGGCATGATCTCCAGGCCGCTCTTACGAACAAACGGAGCGCTAACCACGTGCTGGCCAATCAACAGTTCCGGATTACGGCCCGAGATAAGCGACAGATAGAGCAAGGCATCGGCATATTTGCTAACCTGCGAAGGACTTCCGGGAAAAAGGATCACCGGGATATTGCAGAGCGACTTGATCTTTTGAATACATTCATCCTGGTGGTTAGAGATGAGGAGACTCCCGCCAACAAATAGATAGTCAACTTTTGCTTCTGTAGCAAGCGATACCAACTGTTCAATTTTCGGATTGTCAACTTTATCAGGATCAACTAATACCGCGAACGATTTGTGCCCCTGTTGTTTATTCCTTAAAAAATGCTGGTATAGCTTATTCTTCATGCAATTGATATCATCTGGTAATTGCAAAAATGCAAAAAACTTTTCTGTTTAAGAGGTTTATTTTAACAGAACCTTCGAGAACTGATCCCTATAGCGACAATCGGGCGGGAAAACAATCAATTGAATGCAATTATCGCACCCTCCACCGGTAAAAATCAGCACGCGTGGCAGCTCTCACAACGAATTTATCATTGTATTTTTTGTTATATGGAAATCCGATGGTTTTTAATTCACAATTAAGCAATAACAGTGCCCTGAATACTTTAATTCGTTATCCACCACGGTGCATAAAGCGTGAAACATAGCAGGGTTAAAGCTTACATCAAACGACAACTCAATTTTCCACACGCTGTTGATATTTCAACATTATCATTTCGAAAAAGGAGAGATATTTTCGTCGTCTGCTTCTTTAATTTTTAGCAACTAACCCGTTTCAATAACTATAAATCTTTTGCCAATGACCAGATCAAAATCCACTACCGGTCTTAAGTTCAACCGACGTTTCACCAAAGAAGGCGTATCGCCCTTCGACATGTTTGAATACGATTACCGTACTAGTATTATACGGAATCCTAATGGTGAAGTTGTTTTTGAGATGAACAACGTGGAGGTACCGAAACAGTGGAGCCAGATTGCAACCGACATTATTGCGCAAAAGTACTTTCGTAAGGCGGGTGTACCCCAGCCGGATGGTTCTACAGGCCGGGAAACTTCTACTAAACAGGTTGCGCACCGGATGGCAAATTGTTGGAAGGTATGGGGGGAAAAATACGGCTACTTTGCCAGTGCTAAAGACGGGCAGGTTTTTTATGAGGAGCTTGTTTATAGTATTCTGAACCAGGCCTGTGTGCCCAACAGCCCCCAGTGGTTCAATACCGGCTTATATGAGAGTTATGGCATTTCAGGCAAACCCCAGGGTCACTACTTTGTTGACCAGGTAGACGGGCAGTTGAAGAAATCGACCTCGGCATATGAGCGTCCGCAGCCGCACGCTTGTTTTATCCTGAGTGTTGAGGACGATCTCGTAAATGATGGTGGCATAATGGACCTTTGGGTGCGCGAGGCAAGGATCTTTAAATATGGTTCAGGAGTTGGTACCAACTTCTCAAATATTCGCGGTGAAGGCGAAAGGCTCAGCGGCGGCGGTACATCGAGTGGATTAATGAGCTTTTTAAAAATTGGCGACCGTGCAGCCGGTGCAATCAAGTCTGGAGGAACGACCCGCCGGGCAGCCAAAATGGTCTGTCTCGACCTGGATCACCCAGAAATTGTGGATTTCATCGACTGGAAAGTTGAGGAGGAAAAGAAAGTAGGTGCCCTGATCAATGCAGGTTATGCATCAGATTACGAAGGCGAGGCATACAAAACCGTAAGCGGCCAGAATTCCAACAACTCTGTTCGCATTCCGAACGAATTTTTTGAGAAACTTGAAAAGGGTGAAGATTGGGAGTTAAAGGCGAGGACAGATGGCCGCGTTATGAGAAAGATCCCCTCAAGGGAACTTTGGAACAAAATTGCCTACGCGGCCTGGCGTTGTGCTGACCCTGGTGCCCAATACAATACAACGATCAATGAATGGCACACCTGCCCCAAAGGAGGTGAGATCCGTGCATCTAATCCGTGCAGCGAATACATGTTCCTCGACAATACCGCCTGTAACCTTGCATCGGTAAACCTCAGGCAGTTCTTCGATAGCGCTACAAACATTTTCGACGTAGAAGGTTTTGAATACACCTGCCGTTTATGGACAGTGGTATTGGAGATATCTGTGCTAATGGCACAATTTCCTTCGAAAGAAGTAGCGCAGTTATCATTTGACTACCGGACCCTCGGTTTGGGCTTCGCCAATCTTGGAAGTATGCTGATGGTAAGTGGTATTGCTTACGACAGCGAAGAAGCGCGTGGAATTGCAGGTTCGATAAGTGCGATCATGACGGGTGTGAGTTATAGAACCAGTGCGGAGATGGCAGCTGTATTAGGTGCTTTTAGCAGGTACGAGGAGAATAAAGAAGATATGATGCGGGTTATGCGCAACCATCGTTTGGCCGCATACGACGCCGATACTTACGAGAAGCTAAGCGTAAAACCACAAGGTATTAAGGCAAAATACTGCCCCGACTACCTGTTGACTGCTGCTTGTAAAGCCTGGGACGATGCCGTTGAGCTCGGTGAAAAGTACGGTTACCGTAATGCGCAAACCACGGTAATTGCACCTACAGGAACCATCGGACTGGTGATGGACTGTGACACAACCGGTGTTGAACCGGACTTTGCCCTGGTTAAATTTAAGAAACTTAGTGGAGGCGGGTACTTCAAGATCATCAACCAATCCGTTCCGCAGGCTTTACACAACCTCGGCTATTCCGGGAAAGAAGTGGACGCAATTATTAAGTATGCGGTTGGAAGCGGCACATTCGATGGTGCTCCGTTCATCAACCCGCAAACTCTGAGTGAAAAAGGGTTCATAGCTGAAGAGATCAAAAAACTTAGCGAAGCAGTGAAGTCGGCTTTTGAAGTAGGCTTTGTTTTCAACCGGTTTAGTTTAGGTGAGGCTTGCTTCGAAAGACTGGGCTTCTCATCAGAACAGTATAACGACTGGAGCTTTAACCTGCTTGAAGCACTGGGTTTCACAGAAGAGCAGATTGATGCAGCAAATGATTACATATGCGGTACGATGACCGTAGAAGGTGCGCCTTACCTGAAAAAAGAGCACTTATCGGTATTTGACTGTGCAAACAAGTGCGGTAAAAAAGGAGAGCGCTTCATTCACGCACATGGACACATCCGCATGATGGGTGCAACCCAGCCATTCATCAGCGGTGCGATTTCCAAAACGATCAACCTGCCAAATGAAGCGAAGGTGGAGGAAATTGCTGATTGCTATTTATTAAGCTGGCAGTTGGGGCTTAAGGCAAACGCTTTATACCGTGACGGTTCGAAGCTCAGTCAGCCGTTGAGCAATAAAAGCGATAAGAAAAAGAAAACTGAAGACACCACATCGGCAGCAACCGCCCAAACTGTTGAAGCTGTACAAGCGGAACCGAACATCGTCGACATGAGCAAGCTTACCGTGTCTGAATTGCTCGACGAAGTCGCTAAAAGAATGCAGGATAGCCCGGACACGCAGTTTATGCGCCAGTTGTCGCGTATCGTTGAAAAGAAAACGTTACCAGCTAAGCGCCGCGGATTTACCCAAAAGGCCAAAGTAAACGGCCAGGTGTTGTTCCTGCATACCGGTGAATACAGTGATGGAACGTTGGGAGAAATCTTCATCGACCTTGCAAAAGAAGGATCTACCCTCCGCAGCCTGATGAACTGTTTTGCCATTGCGGTATCGATAGGTCTTCAATATGGAGTTCCGTTGGAGGAGTATGTAGAGAAATTTGTGTTCACCAAGTTTGAACCGGCAGGAATGGTTGATCATCCGAATATCAAAACCACTACCTCGCTTGTCGACTTTACGTTCAGGTGCCTTGCATACGAATACCTGCACCGCACCGACCTGGTGCACGTGCTCAACAAACCTGAGATTGGAAATCTTGGGGATGATGAAGATGATGATGTTAAGCCGGAGCTCAGCCGGGTGCGGGTTTCCTCACCTAATGTTGCGCCTGCCACCCATCCGCAGAAATTGCACCGCGCAAGTGTTGCAAAAACAGATAACGGGATGGATGCGGTAAATGCGGCTGCGAAAAATATGCAAAGTGATGCTCCGGCATGTAATGTATGTGGTCACATCACCTTACGCAGTGGTACCTGTTACAAGTGCCTGAACTGTGGTAACAGCATGGGTTGTAGCTAGAAGTTATTTACATTGATGCAAGAGCCACCGCTAATGGTGGCTTTTGTGTTTATGTCTTTTTCAAAAAGCTGGATTGTCGTACAACCATCACCAATAATAATAATGCTTTCGAATGACGCCGATTGATCCTTGCCATGGTGATTAAGATGATATCGGTGTTGCCTTGGTCATCTTTTTGGTCTGTGCGTACTGAAGTTGAGATATGCCGCAACATACTGCCAAAGACGACTTTGTTGCCGTAAGGCTTCAATCACCTAATCCATAATATTCCATCCATTTCAGTCTTAATTCTAAACGGCATACTACCTTGCAATCCTAAAAGTTTTCCATGGTTCGTATCGGCAGAAGTCTTTTTTTCTTAATCTTTCTATGTTGTTTATCAAACGCCATCGGGCAGGGTAAAACGGCAGTGGTGTCTGGTCCGATGATGGGGCAGGTGGAATTGCGAAGTAGCCAGGTATGGATTGAGCTGAAAACAGGAATACCGGCAGCCCTTGTTCGCTACTGGCAAAAGGGCAAAGGAAAAGCAACAGCAAAAACTGTTATAGTAACCAAAACAGATGCGGGTTTCC
Organism: Segetibacter sp.; assembly: GCA_030146445.1. Classification (GTDB taxonomy): domain Bacteria; phylum Bacteroidota; class Bacteroidia; order Chitinophagales; family Chitinophagaceae; genus Segetibacter. The sequence goes on from JASLBT010000357.1 coordinate 7,845, forward strand.
CGAACGTTTTCAAGTTTGACGTCACCGGCCTGGAGCCCGCTACTACTTATGAATACCAGGTAGGTGCCAGCCGTGCTACGGAGGTATATGGTGCGGGCGAGTTTACCACACAGGAACTGTGGCAATGGCGTAAGGCTCCACCAGACTTTAGTTTTCTTACCGGCAGTTGTGCCTATTTTAATGAGCCAAAATACGACCGGCCGGGTAAACCCTACGGTGGCGATAGTACCATATTTCTTGCGATGGCAAAGGAGCGTTCTGCTTTTATGTTGTGGCTTGGCGATAACTGGTATACGCGTGAAGCTGACTATTATAGTCGATGGGGATTAAGCTATCGTCCATCACGCGATCGCAGTCTTGCAGTATTGCAACCATTTCTAAAATCGATGCCCCACTACGCCATTTGGGACGATCATGATTATGGTCCGAACGATGCAGATAAAAGTTATGTACTTAAGCAGGAAAGCCGCAGGGTGTTTATGAACAATTGGTGTAACCCGTCTTTCGGTGAAAACGGCGAGGGAGTATACAGCCGGTTCACCTATAATGATGTTGACTTCTTTTTGTTGGACGACCGTTGGTTCCGTAGCCACGACGCAACACCCGATAGTATTGATGGCCAGCCCAATACCGGAAAGCGCATGTTTGGACAGCAGCAGATGGAATGGTTTAAAAATGCACTGCGTTTGAGCAATGGCAATACGAACATCAATTTCAGAATCATCGCTACAGGCAGCCAGGTACTAAACCCCCTATCACCGTTCGACTGCTTCCGCCACTTCCCGGCAGAATACCGCGAAATGCTCGATTTTCTTCAAGAGGAAAAAATCAATGGCGTGGTCTTTCTTACCGGAGACCGCCACCTAAGTGAGATCAATAAGTTAACGAGAAACAATAACTATCCATTGTACGACATTACGTGCTCACCACTGACATCGGGTAGTGCAAAGTACAGTGCTGAAGAACGCAATAACCCGGCCCGGGTGCTAAGCATTCCCGACAAACAGAATTATACCCGGATCAGCTTCACCGGACAGGGAACTCAGCGTAAAATGCTCGCAGAATTTTTAAATATTCAAGGTGCTAAATTGGGGGAATGGAGCGTGAACCTCAACGCCGTTTCAAATAAATAAGGTCATAATGCCCGTAATTGCTAAGATTGCATTTAAATCAGGCGGAAGACGGGCAAGAACTGTTTATCCTGTTTAGCGATGTCTTCGTTAAAAGACTTAGGTTCCGGACCAGGAATGCGTAGTCGTTTTCCGGGCGGCGTATATATATTATATTCAGCTTAGGCAGATCAGAGATGTTGTATCCACGTTTTGGTTTAGGCATATGGTCAGGTGAAGAAATTGGATTTTCGAACAGGAGGCATCGATCAAATTATAAAGAACGGTAACATGCAAATCACGTTTGAATACGAAAAGAAGCTTGTTATACAGGCACTGCGGCTTCACTTTATCACACGTTCCGAAATAAAACTGCTGATTATCCTGGTTAACCTTTTCGCCATACTTTCTGCCGCCCTTTTCTATTTCAAAAAAGTTTCGCCGCTTGCCTTCCTCGTTAGTTCGGTATTATGGATTGGACTTATGGCAGCTTTCTGGTTTATTATGCCTTATGCTGTTTACAGAAAGGCTTCGACATTTAGAGACGGCTTTACGATGTTTTTCAACGATGCAGGAGTGCGTTTGCAAAATGAAAGAGGATATACCGAGTGGGGATGGAAGCAATTCAGCACCTACTTCGAAACGCCGCACTTTATTCACCTTTATTTTGATAGCAGGTCTTTTTTCCTGGTGCCAAAAGCTGCAGCAGAAAGAGAAGGTAATCTGGAGGACATAAGGGAGTTGCTGCGTAGGAAGATCGGTCGAAAGTGATTAAAGCTGCTTCTCCATTACATAGTGTGGGATGGTAACTTCCTCGAATTCACTACCCGTTACTTTATAGCCGAGCTTCTCATAAAAACCAACAGCCGTTTTACGGGCATGCATAACAATTTTTTTGTTGCCGCGGTCGCGGGCGATATTTTCTGCAAACTGCATAAGCACCCTTCCAATTCCTTTGCCTTGTAAACCTGTCTTTACTGCCATTTGCCGAAGTCGAACGCTACCGGAGTCTACTTGAGTCAGCAGGCAACAACCCAACATCTGATCGTCTTCAAATGCGCCAATTAGCATGTCCTCCTTTTCCTTCTCCAGTTCATCCGGGTTAAATGAAAGCCCGAGTGGCTTGCGTAATATCTGGTTGCGCAGTTCCACCATCTGCTTGTACTCTTTAGAACCGTGATCTATAATCTTCAGGGGCATACGGAAAATTTGGGTTATATAATATGGAACGATTTACTAAAATGGTCAATAGCAATTACCCGAACAGCTGGAAAAGCACGGTCCAAACCTCGTTATACGACTTTTGAATTCGGTTGTAAGATGTGATTTTTATCGCTTAAACCCAAATAAAAACATTGCATATAAATACGCCGAAAACAGCCTGACATGGCGCTTATCGTAAGGGAATCAGGGCTTAATAAAAAAGTGAAAAGTCAGATTTTTCACCTACTTTGGGCGCTCTTAGTCAAATAAATAAAAATCTGCTAAGTACTTGCTTATTTATCAAAATATATATTTTTGCAACCGTAACTAAAAATTATTACAATGTCAGACATCGCAACAAGAGTTAAAAAAATAATTGTTGACAAACTAGGGGTAGATGAAGCTGAAGTGACCAACGAGGCGTCGTTTACCAATGACTTAGGTGCCGATTCTTTGGATACCGTGGAGTTAATCATGGAGTTTGAAAAAGAATTCAATATTTCTATTCCTGACGAGCAGGCAGAGACAATTACTACAGTAGGACAAGCAGTTGCCTACCTTGAAGAGCATGCTAAGTAACTGGGAACAGCCTTTTTATTAGCGATAACTTATTAATCCGCCTTACAAATGCTTAGTGCTGCTGTAGGCGGATTTATACTTAAATGAAAGCGGCAACATATGGAATTGAATAGAGTTGTAGTAACAGGAATGGGTGCCCTTACGCCATTGGGAAACAGCCCTGAAGAGTTTTGGCAGGGATTAATCAACGGCGTGTCGGGGGCAGACGTTATCACGAACTTCGATGCTTCAAAATTCAAAACCAGGTTTGCCTGCGAGATCAAAAATTTCGAACCTACTCAACATCTGGATAGAAAAGAGGCACGAAAAATTGACCGCTTTAGCCAGATAGCCATCGTCGCAAGCGACCAGGCTATCAAAGACGCAAATATCACCACTGAAAACGTTAACCCCGACAGGGTAGGTGTAATCTTTGCCAGCGGTATCGGTGGACTCATCACCTTTCAACAAGAGGTTGTTGAATTTGCAAAAGGAGATGGCACCCCACGCTTTAATCCCTTCTTTATACCAAAAATGATCCTCGACATTGCGGCCGGTCAAATATCTATGCGACATGGTTTCAGGGGACCGAACTTTGCCGTTGTAAGTGCGTGTGCTTCTTCTACCAACGCCATTATGGATGCTTTCAACTACATCCGTTTAAACAAGTCAGACATTATCATCACCGGCGGAAGTGAAGCCGTTATTAGCGAAGCTGGCGTTGGCGGCTTCAATGCGATGAAAGCATTAAGTGAGCGGAATGATGATCCCAAAACAGCAAGTCGTCCCTACGACAGGGATCGCGATGGTTTTGTAATGGGAGAAGGTGCCGGGGTACTCGTGCTCGAAAGCCTGAATCATGCGCTTGCACGGGGTGCAAAAATATACTGCGAAATTGCAGGTTGCGGTGCAACCGCCGATGCGCACCACATTACTGCGCCTCATCCCGACGGTCTCGGTGCACAAAACGTAATGCTGGCAGCGCTTGAAGATGCCGGTATGCATCCACATGAAATTGACTACATCAATACCCATGGAACATCAACACCATTGGGCGATGGTGCCGAACTCAAAGCGATTGCACATGTATTTGGTGAACATGCTTATAACCTGAACATCAGTTCCACCAAAAGCATGACCGGGCACTGCCTCGGAGCAGCAGGCGTCATCGAGGCGATCGCCTGCATTAAGTCGATTACCGATGGTATCGTTCCACCAACCATCAACCACTTCAACGACGATCCTGAGCTGGATTCAAAACTGAATTTCACTTTCAATACAGCACAACACAGAACAGTGAATGCGGCTTTAAGCAATACATTTGGATTCGGCGGCCATAACGCCGCAGTGATCGTTAAAAAATATGTAGCTTAACATTGTGCAAATTTTCAGGAAATTTTTTGGCAAGCAATCTTCCCAACAGTCGTTTGAAAAGCAAATTGAAAATGTGCTCGGCCTCAAGCCTGGCAACATCTCGTTGTATACTACAGCCCTGAGCCATCGCTCGGTGAAAGAAGGTGCCGATGAAAACAATGAGCGGCTCGAATACCTTGGTGATGCCGTGTTAAGCACGATAGTCGCTGACTACCTTTTTAAAAAGTATCCTTATAAAGGAGAAGGCTTTCTCACCGAGATGAGAAGTAAAATGGTTAACCGCCAGCAGTTGAACGATTTGGCTGTAAAGATCGGGCTCAAGAAAATTGCGCTGTACAATAAGTTCGATGGTTCACTCAAAGGAAGCCAGATATTCGGCAATACGCTCGAGGCTTTGGTAGGCGCAGTATACCTCGATAAAGGTTACCGCAAAACACAACGCTGGGTACAGAAACACATCATTATTCCACACCTTTATGTCGACGACCTGGAAAGCATCGACATCAACCTGAAGAATAAGCTCATCGGATGGGCAAGTAAAAATGGTCGCGTTCTAACCTTCGAAACGCTCGAAGAAAAAATGGCAAATAGCCGCCGCATATTTACAATCGCAGCAGTGCTTGATGGAGAAAAGCTGGCCCAGGGTAAGGGCTACAATAAAAAAGACGCAAGCCAGATTGCAGCACAACTTGCAATAGAAAAGTTGGGATTATAACCGCATTCCATTATAGCCACCCATCTAGTACTTCAAAGTCGTTTGTTTAGTTATTTTTTTGGGACGAGCTTAGGGAATTCTATTTAGCATCGTTGCCCGCCCGCTGCGCAGTCGGACGGGTGTCACTCACTTCTACCGCAAACTTCTATTCGCCAGCGACACCATCGATACTGAAAATGCCAACAATAACTGTGCATCCGTGTTCCAAGTCCTGATCGCACACGGATGACACTGACTTAACGGATGTTTGCTTTGTACTGGAAAGCTTATCGACAACGTTCTTGTGATTTGATTCAAAATTCTTCTATACCGGTCTTATCCGTGTTTCACTTCCCCATCGCACACGGATGACACGGATTGAACGGATGCCTGCTTTGCACTGGAAAGCTTATCGACAACATTCTTGAGATCTGGTTCAAAAATCCTTTTACACCTGTGTTATCCATGTTCCACTTCCGCATCGCACACGGATGACACAGACTTAACGGATGCCTGCTTTGCACTGGAAGCGTATCGACAACATTCTTGCGATCTGTTCAAAATCCTTCTAACC